>NZ_JBSGIT010000014.1:0-147576 GCF_053605205.1 Gordonia sp. NPDC003950
GCAATGTCGTATCCGCCTGATTACGTCCGGCGAGTTGCAGTGCACGGGTTTCGGCGAACGCGCGCACTTCGTCATCGGACAGGACGACGATCTCGCCGGCGATGATCCGGATACGCTCCAACGACTGATCACCAGCCAAGAACGCCGCAGTCACCGTCGGGAGCGTCGACAGCAAGAAACTCAACGTCATCCACGACGTCGCTTGCGGCACCGACACACCCAACGCGGTCGACACCCTGCCGGTCGCAGCCTTGTCGACGCCACCGGTGGTGTGCACGTTGGTCACGTGGCCCGAGAGCAGCATCTCGTCGTACACGGCATGCCCGACCCGCGCCGCCGACAACACCTTCCGGGCGATCACCTGCCGTTCCTGGCGTTGCAACGATCGGGCCAGAGCGGTCGCCGCCTCGACAGGGAGGTGATCGATCATGGCCGCATCGTCGGCGGTCATCGACAACTCCGGCGCGGTAGTCGCGCGAATTGTGGTGTCGGCCACGATGTTCACCCCCTCTGCTCGGTCGCTCCAACTGAACTGACGCAAGTGTAGCGAGGGGGTACGACAAAACTGATCGGTGCGGAATCTGCTGGGTACGAGAACTATCCGCGTCCTCAACGTTGGGTTCGGTTGGCGGCAGGCTGGTTTCACTGTCGGGTTGCGGAGGTGGCCTCGACCTCGACAAGCTCGGCCTGCCGGACACGCCACAGGCGGGTCGCCCACCAACGAGAGGCTCCGGCTCGGCTCAGCCAAGGGAGGGTGGGGCCGGTCAGCCCTCGCCGCGCGCCGCTTGTGCCTTCTTACGTTCGATGTCGGCGAGAGCGCGTTCGAGTTCGGCACGTTCCGCGGCGTTGGCGGCCCAGGCGTCCTTGCGATTCTTGACGACGCGGGCCGGTGCACCGACGGCTATCGAGTAATCCGGGATGACGCCCTTGACCACCGCGTGGGAGCCGAGGACGCAGCCGCGGCCGACGATGGTGTTGCGCAGCACCGTCACCTTGGCGGCGACCCAGGTGTCGGGGCCGATGCGCACCGGCCCCTTGACGATGCCCTGATCCTTGATGGGCAGCGTGATGTCGTCCATGCGGTGGTCGAAGTCGCAGATGTAGCACCAGTCGGCGATCAGCGTCGAGCCACCGATCTCCAGGTCGAGGTAGGAGTTGACGACGTTGTTGCAGCCGAAGACCGTCTTGTCGCCGATGCGCAGGCTGCCCTCGTGGCAGCGGATGGAGTTGCCGTCGCCGATGTGGACCCAACGGCCGATCTCCATCCGGCTCATCTCCGGGGTGGCGTGGATTTCCACATTGCGGCCGAGGAACAGCATTCCGCGCAGCACGATGTGCGGATTGGCCATCCGGAACTTCGCGAGTCGGTAGTAACGGACCAGATACCAGGGCGTATAGGCCCGATTGCGGAGCACCCAGCGCAACGAGTCGATCGTCAGGAAGCGCACCTGCTCGGGGTCCCGACGACGCCCGGCCCGGAACCGCGACCGGTAGCTGGCGTTCCACATCGTGGTCATGACAGGCAACCCTAGGCCATCGCATGTGGACCGGATTCGCCAGATATCGCCTCCGGAGGCCGTGTCCGGGGCGTCGCGGCACCGGTCGCCGACGCCCCACAGGATAGGCTCTAGCGTTGGCGTCGCCGGTGATGACTCCGGCGAGCAGAGGTGAAGGAGCTTCGATGGCGGTTGCCCGACGTCCGCGAGGTATGCGGCGCATGCCGGCAACTGTCGTCGTGGTGTTCGCGGCGGTGGTCGCCCTGGCGCTGTCATCATGCTCCGACGGCCACATCGACGTCCGGTCGGTCGCGGGGATCGGGTGGTCCAGCTACGGCGGCAACGCTGCGAACTCCAACTTCGCCTACCCCAGCGTCCCCGACGATCTGGCGTTGAGCTGGACCCGCCCGACCGGTGGCACGGTGACCTCGCCGGTGACCATCTCGGCGACCGGCAACGTCGGGGTGACGTCGAATTCGACCGGATGCAACCTGCTGGTGCTCGATCAGCGCTCGGGACGCAAGAACTTCTGCAAGAAGATGCGTGAGGGTGTCTCGGGCAACGCCATGCTCACCGATCAGTACGACCAGCCCTACATCGGGGAACAGACCACCTTCCTGGCATTCAACGCCGGTGGTGCGATCCGGTGGCGGATGCCGGTGATCGGGGTGCCGTTGTCGGCGAAGTTCGCCGACCCCGGCATCGCCCTGATGGTGACGACACAGGGCCAGATCCTGCTCATCGACACCCAGACGGCGCAGTTCGCCGCGCCTGAGGTACGGCTGCGTCCCGAGGCCGATCCGGCCGACCCGCTGTACGGATACGGCGACTGCGTCACCAACGGTCCGCGGTGCACGGTTCCCGCTCCCCCGGCGGTCGACATGGCTCATCAGCGCTTCTTCCTGAATGTCTGGCCCACCGGCGCGATCGCCAGCGAAATCCGTGGGTTCTCCTACGCCGAGGTCGACGGCAAGCGGACGATCTCGGAGATGTGGAAGGCGCAGGTGCCCGGCGGGGTGATCGGGCCGGCCACGTTGTCGGCCGACGGCTCCACCGTCTACACCTTCAGCCGCCTCGGCCAAATCGTGGCCCTCGACGCCGCGACCGGCACCACCCGCTGGACCTACGACAACGGCGGCTACGGGTTCGCGACGATGACGGTGTCCCCGGATGGGTTGATCATCCCGACCGGTGTCATCGGCGCCCCCTTGACGCTGCTGCGCGACCGCGGCGACAGGGCCGAAAAGGTCTGGCAGCGCAACGATCTGGCGACGGTGAGTCTCTCGGCGCTGACCAACTCAGGGACCGCGTGGACCGTCGTGCGCGATCCCGGCAAGGACACGCTGTCGCTGACCGAGGTGTCCACCGCCGACGGCAGCACCACGCGCAGGCTGACCTTGCCCAATTCGGCCGGCTTCACCACCGGTATCGCGGTGTCGGCGTCCGGGCAGATCGCCACCGCCACCAATCTCGGCGAGGTGTACTTCTTCGACTCGAAGAGCAACATCCCCGGCTGAGCGGAAGGTTCACGCACCGCGGAACGTGCGCCGGTAGGCGATCGGGGCCATGCCGAGTTCCTTGCGGAGGTGGTGACGAAGGTTGTCGGCGGAGCCGATACCGGTCTGTTCGGCGATGACATCGACGGGCAGGTCTGTGGTCTCGAGCAGTTCCCGGGCGAGGTCGAGCCGCCGGTCGCGCAGCCACGCGCCCGGCGCGGTACCCGTCTCGTCGCGGAACCGCCGGATGAAGGTCCGCGTACTCATCTGCGCGTGTGCGGCCATCCGGTTGACGGTGACGGGTTCGGCCAGATGCGTGAGTGCCCACTCCCGCGCCACCGCCGTTCCCGGACCGTCCTGGACCGGTACGTGCCGTTCGATGAACTGCGCCTGGCCACCCTCACGCCAGGGCGGGACCACACAGTGCCGGGCAACGCGGTTGGCGACGGCGGCCCCGTGATCGCGCCGAATGATGTGCAGGCACAGGTCGATTCCGGCGGCGAGACCCGCCGAGCTCAGCACCGCACCCTCATCGACGAACAGCACCGATTCATCGAGGTCGACCTCGGGGTAGAGGCGCCGGAAGTCGTCGGCGTACTGCCAGTGCGTGGTCGCCCGCCTTCCGTCGAAGACGCCTGCCGCGGCGAGAACGAAGGCACCGGTACAGATCGACACCAGTCGGGCGTCGGGCTTGCGCGCGTCGAGTGCTCGCGCCACGTCGGGATCGAGGACGCCGTCACAACGACTCGACGCCAGGCGCGTACCGGGCACGACGATGGTGTCGGCCGTGGCGAGCGCCTCGGGTCCCGCCGCGGCGACGATCCCGTAGCCGGTGGTGGTGTCGAGAGGTCCGGGCGACAGCGACACGGTCGTGACCGAATACAGCGGGCTGCCGTCGTCGGCGCACGCCTGGCCGAACAGCAGCGACGGCATCGTCGCGTCGAAACCTACGACCGGCGGCAGCAGCAGGACCGCCACCGCATGCGGAGTCGCGACAGACACACACTTGGCATGATCTTCCGACATATTGGCAATCATGCCAGTGGTGGTCCGGCACGTCGATACCCGATGCTGTATCGGTGACCAACTCCCCCACGCCCACCGTGCCGACCTCCGTCCGGTGGACACCGCACCTGCACTGGGCCTGGATCGTCGCCGCCGTCAGCTTCATCGCGATCCTCGGCGCGGCCGGCTTCCGGGCCGTTCCGAGCGTGATGATGGACCCGTTGCACATGGAGTTCGGCTGGTCGCACGCCACCGTCGGCGCCGCCATGTCGATCAACATGGTGCTCTTCGGTGTCACCGCCCCCTTCGCGGCGGCACTCATGGACCGATTCGGGGTGCGCCCGATCCTGACCGGTGCGCTCCTGCTGATCGCCGCCGGCACCGGACTCGGCGTGTTCATGAGCGCCAGTTGGCAATTGCTACTGCTGTGGGGTGTCCTCGTCGGCCTGGGCACCGGGTCCATCTCGATGGGCTTCGTGGCGACCGTGTCCACCCGCTGGTTCGTCGCCAAACGCGGCCTCGTCACCGGAATCCTCACCGCCGCAGCGGCGACGGGACAGCTGATCTTCCTCCCCGTGGTCGCCCACATCACCGACGCATACGGCTGGCGGTGGGCGTCGCTCGTGGTCACCGGCGCAGCACTTGCTGTGGTTCCGCTGGTGGTGCTGTTCATCCGGGACCGTCCCACCGACGTCGGTACCACCGCGTACGGCGCCCGTCCGGACGACACCGAAACCGCCCTGCCCACCAGCGGATTCGGCGCCGCGGCAAGCGGACTCGTGCGCGGGATGCGCGTCCGGGCCTTCTGGCTGCTGGCCGGCAGCTTCGCGATATGTGGAATGACGACGAACGGTCTGATCGGGACCCACTTCATTCCGGCGGCGCACGATCACGGCATGCCGACCACCGTCGCCGCATCACTGTTGGCGACGATCGGTATCTTCGACGTCGCCGGCACCGTGTTCTCGGGATGGTTGACCGATCGGGTGGATCCCCGCACCCTCCTGGTGATCTACTACCTCGGCCGCGGTCTGTCCCTGGTGCTGCTCCCGATGCTGCTGTCGCCCAACGCCGAACCGAGCACCTGGGTGTTCATCATCTTCTACGGCCTCGACTGGGTGGCGACCGTCCCACCGACGATCGCGATCTGTCGGCATTACTTCGGCGCGGACACCCCGGTGGTGTTCGGCTGGGTGTTCGCCTCCCATCAGATCGGTGCTGCCGTCGCCGCTTTCGGCGCCGGCTACATCAGAGATGCGCAGGGCTCCTACGACAACGCCTTTCACGTCGCGGCGGCACTGTGCGTCGTCGCCGCCGCACTGTGCGCGGGAATCCGTCTCCGCGCCAACGACATCGCCGAAACCGATGTCACCGAAACCGATGTCACCGAAACCGGCGTCACCGGAGCCGCACCGGCGGGCTCAGATCCCGCGGACCCCGGCCTCGCAGACGAAGGCCACTCCCTTGCGGCCGATCCTGGTGAGCACCAACGACAGTGACCGGGTGCCCTTGAGCTTGAGCCGTTTCCGCAGTGCGTCCGGGTCGACGTTGAGGCCGCGCACCAGGATCTCCAGGGTGCCGCAGTCGTGGGCGGCGAGCGCCTTGCGCAGGACCTTCTCACTGGTCGAGCCCAACCGCTCGATGATGCGGAATCCGCGCTCACCGGGTGGCACCGCATCGCCGGTGAGGTAGGCGATCTGCGGATCCAGTTGCCACAACCGGTGTCGGTGCGCGTAGTGCCGCACCAGTCCGGCACGGACGACCGCACCATCGGGATCGATGATCCACTCCCCCGGTTCACCGGTCGGGATGTCGTCGGGTTCGGCATCGGTGAGTTCCCAGACCGACACGGCGCCATCGACACCGGTGCGCATCACGGTGGCCCGCCGTCCGACGCCGATCCCCGGCCCCGACCACAGGCACGCCTCCCGCACCGACGAGTCGAGCGAGGTCACCTGCACCTCACCGGAGAATCCGAAACGATCCCGAATCACCTGATAGTCCAGTCCCGGAGCACATTTCACCGCCAGAGGACGCCCGGCATAGGTCATCAGAACATCCAGCAGCGGCGGGCTGAGCGCGTCCGGTGAGAACACCCGTCCGGCACCGGTGCGTCGTGCCGGGTCGGCGAGGACGACGTCGGCGGTCGAGGTCGGGGTCAGTGCGTCGGCGACGAGCAGCGTCGGAGGGCACGACACATCAAGTGCGGTGTTGTGCCGCGCCATCGCGAGTCGCACACGATCGAGGTCGCTGCCGATGACACCACCGATTCCAGTGGTGCCGGCTAGTTCGATCAGTTCGGCGCCGACCGAACAGGTCACGTCGTGCACGATCGCATCGGGATAACGCCGGGCGATCTCGGCGGCGCGCTGCGCGGCGACGACCGATGCGGTCGACTGTTGCAGGGCGTCATCGGTGAGAAGCAGATCGGCGGCGTGCTGGAGCTTGCCGACGGCACGCCGACGCAGTCGGACCGTCTCGATGAGAGCGGCGTCATGCGGTGCGTAGCGGCTGCGTGCCTCGGCGATGTCGGACAGCATCGACGCCGGCGTCAGGACGAGGCCACCGACGTTCTCCAATGCCTTGTCGCCGTGCCGTGACCGCAGAAATGCCGCATCGTCGAGTCCGAACCTGTACCCCATCACCGTTGATCTTCCCGCGTCCGGGCCGCGGCGCACCACCCGGGTCCGCAGTCGTCGGTCCATCCGGACTGTTCGGCACCGGCATGTCGGGGCATCCGCCCGGTCGCTCGCGTTAATCTCACGGCGTGAAGTCGAGCGATCACCGTCCCGAAGAGCTGAACGGTCCGGCCGTCACCCGTGCCCAGTGGTGGGCCGGCCTCCCGGAGTCCGAGCGTGCCCGCCTGTGCACCGATCATCCGCAGTGGATCGGCAACTCCGACGGCATCCTCGCCACCGACCGCGACATCGCCAACCGCGCGATGCTCCCCACCGTGCGTGCCGACCTCCAGAAGCAGAGCGTTGACCTCGAGAAGCGGCTCGCCGACAACCGCTTCGGCGGAACATTCACCAGTGACGACACCCGCAAGTGGTACGTCGACAAGAAACTCGCCGACATCGGCGCCATCGAACACGAACTCGGACGCGCCGACGAGAAGAATCCGCGACTGCTGATCTCCTTCGACATGCACAGCGGTGAACGCGGCCACTGCGCCGTGGCCATCGGCAACCCGGATCACGCCGATCACATCGCCATCAGCACCCCCGGGCTCGGCACGACGATCTCGCCGTCACTCACCGGCGATCTGCCCTATCAGGGGATGGGTGGTGAATCGCGACTGCTCCGCGAGGAAGCCACCCGGCAGCTGGGATTGGCCGAGCGCGGACAGGAGACCGTGGCGGCCATCGCCTGGATCGGCTACGACACCCCGAATCTGACCGGGCCCGGCGGCCGAATCTCAACCGCTCGCGGCGCCTTCCACGTCAGCACCGAGGGCAAGGCACGCGACACCGCCCCGATCCTGTCCCGCTTCTATGCCGGCATCGCCGCCGCCTCGGACCGCCGTCCGCGTCTCGTCGCGCTCGGACACTCCTACGGGTCACTCGTGACCGCCGAAGCGCTTCGCCTGACCCACGGACTGATCAGCGACGTCATCTTCTACGGCTCACCCGGTCTCGGCGGCGAGCGCGGATACGACGCCGATTACACCCCTGAGGATTTCAACCTGATCGGCGGTCGCGCCTACTACCTCCGTAACGACGGCGACACCATCGCCGAACTCGGCATCTTCGGCAGCGACCCCGCCGAGAGCGCCGACCTCATCCGGCTGTCGACCCATGCCGGCACGGACAAGACAGGCGTGACCCGTGTCGGGAGCACCGCCCACGCCAGTTACACCCGCGATGTCGACGGGAAATCGACCATGGGCCAATACAATATGGCCGCGGTCGTCGCGAATCTCCCGGAGAATCTGATCGTCGGGCCCTAGAGACTACTGCGGCTTGGTGCCCGTCACCACGACGTTGTAGAAGAACTTCGGTGGCACGATCTTGCGCAGCACGTTCTCGTCGAGCCAGGTGAGCCGCTTCCACGAACCGAATGCGAATCCGGCCCAGCCCCAACCCAATTTGCCTGCGGGCACCGCGGCCTCGAACGTGCGGACCGGCCAGCCGAGCATCGCGGCGGCGAATTCCTCGGTCGCGGTGTCGACGCCCTCGGCGCCGGCGGCGCGGGCGATACCGGCCAACTCGTCGGGATCAAAGGTGTGGATGTCGACGACGGCCTCGAGTGCGGCCGCGCGGGAAGACTCGTCGAGTTCTTCCTGTGGCCGCCGCCACGACTGCAGCGGACCGAGTTTGGTGATGTTGGTCGTCAGATACCAGGTGGCGCGACTCATCCACCGGGCGTAGAAGTCGCCGATGGTCGACGGCTCGCCGGCGAACAGGAACCGACCGCCCGGCTTGAGAACGCGCAGTACCTCGCGCAGCGCCTGCTCCACATCCGGGATGTGATGCAGCACGGCGTGTCCGACGACGAGGTCAAAGGTGTTGTCGTCGTAGGGAATCTTCTCCGCGTCGGCCACCCGGCCGTCGACATCGAGTCCGAGGTTCTCCGCGTTGCGTAACGCCACCTTCACCATGCCCGGCGACAGGTCGGTCACCGAACCCTTGGTCGCGACCCCGGACTGCATCAGATTGAGCAGGAAAAACCCTGTGCCGCAACCGAGTTCCATCGCCCGCCCATACGGCAGCCCCTCGTCGGTCTGCACCGCGTCAAACCGGCCGCGCGCGTAATCGATGCAGCGCTCGTCGAAGCTGATCGACCACTTCTCGTCGTAGGTCTCCGCCTCCCAGTCGTGGTAGAGCACCTGGGCGAGTTTGGTGTCGGTCAGCGCGGCCTGCACCTGCTCGGCGGTGGCATGCGGATTCGGTGCGGGATCGATTCCCTGTTCGTCGGTCGCGCCGCCCTCGGGGGTGGTCCCGTTTTCGGTGGTCGTCATCGCTTGGCGTTTCCTCTCTCCGACGCCCCCCGGCGGGGGCCATCGCCTTACTTGCCGGTGAACGTGGCCTTGCCGGGGCCGTTCTCCACGAACGACGCCATCCCGATCTTGCGGTCCTCGGTGGCGAAGAGCGCGGCGAACAGTTGCTCTTCGATCTTGAGCCCGGTGTCCAGGTCGACGCCGAGACCCTGGTCGACGGCTTTCTTCGCCGCGGCGATGGCCACCGACGCGGCGTTGGCGAACTGTCCGGCCCACTTCAGCGCGGCGTTGTACACCTCGTCGGGGGCGACGACCTCGTCGACCAGCCCGATCTCCAGCGCCTCGGCCGCACCGACGAAGCGCCCGGTGAACATCATGTCCTTGGCCTTCGACGCGCCGACCAGCCGGGCCAGACGCTGAGTGCCACCGCCGCCGGGGATGACGCCGAGCAGCACCTCGGGTACGCCCAGTTTCGCGTTGTCGCCGGCGATCCGACGATCGGCGCCGAGCGCCACCTCGAGGCCGCCGCCGAGCGCATATCCGGTGATCGCGGCGACGGTGGGCTTCGGGATCTCCGAGATCGCACCCAGCGCACGCTGCAGAGACCCGGCGACCTTGGACATCTCCGCATAGGTCATGTCGGTCATCTCCTTGATGTCCGCACCGGCCGCGAGCACCTTGGGTCCGCCGTAGACGATGACCGCCTTGATGTCGTCACGTTCGGTGGCCTGCGCCGCGGCGGCCGCGAGTTCGGACTGTACCTGCCGGTTCAGCGCATTCATCGGTGGGCGATGGAGCAGGATCGTGCCCACGCCGGGATGCTCTTCAGAGGTTTCGAGAGTGACGAACTCAGCCATGGTCGAAGGCTACCGGTCCGATCCCGCCGATCGCGTCCCGGGTTGACCAACGAGACGGGTGGGGCGCCCGATTCGCACGATCTGTCGGCCACCGCTACCGAGGTGGCGAGGTCTGCCATCGTCACCGCCTCCAGCCCTCGGCGTCCGCCATCGGGGAGCTCGACCGCCCGCTCGGCCGCGAGGACCGCGGCGACGCCATCGGGCGCACTGGACGCTCGGTGCGTTGCGTGACATCATCCCCACCGACCCAGATCCGGACCGCCACCGTTCGATGCTGATCATTCAGTGCACGGGCATGGCGACCGCCACTGCGGCCGCCGCGATGGCAGACTCCACAGGGACCGCTTCCCGACCTCGGTGAGGAGATCCCATGAGCCCGACGTCGGCCGGCGAACCCGTCATGCTCGAGGTGAACGGCCGCACGGTCCGGCTGTCGAGCCCGGACCGCGTGTACTTCTCCGAGCGCGGTGAGACGAAGCTCGATCTCGCGCGCTACTACCTGTCGGTGGGCGACGGAATCGTGCGCGCCCTGTTCGAGCGTCCCTGCATGCTGCACCGATTCCCGAAGGGTGTCGACGGAAAGAAGGTGCACCAGAAGCGGATTCCGGCGGGGGCGCCCGACTGGGTGCAGACCACGCAGTTGTGGTTCCCGCGGTACGGGCGTACCGCCGACGAGTTGAGCGTCACCGAACTCGGCAGTGTCATCTGGGCGGTGCAGATGTCGACGGTCGAGTTCCATCCGTGGAACTCGCGCAGCGCCGACCCGGAGTCACCCGATGAGTGGCGCATCGATCTCGACCCGATGCCCGACTGCGACTTTGCCCGCATCCGCCGGGTGGCGGGCGTGGTGCACGAGGTCCTCGACGGTCTCGGTATCCGCGGGTTTCCGAAGACCTCCGGTGGACGCGGCCTGCACATCTACGTCCGGATCGCCCCGGAGTGGGGTTTCCAGCAGGTGCGCCGGGCAGCGCTCGCCTTCGCCCGGGAGGTCGAGCGACGCTCTCCCACCGATGTGACGACCGCCTGGTGGCGCAAGGACCGCGACCCGGCCGCGGTCTTCGTCGACTACAACCAGAACACCCGCGATCACACCATGGCGTCGGCGTACTCGGTGCGCGGCAATCCGCGGGGCACCGTGTCGGCGCCGGTGACCTGGGCCGAGATCGAGGACATCGAACCCGACGACTTCACCATCGCGACGATGCCCGCTCGCTTCGCCGAGCTCGGTGACCTGCACGCGGAGATCGACGACGTTGCCTTTCGCATCGACGAGCTGCTCGACTGGGCCGAGCGCGACGGCGGCGATGAGGCCGGGCATCCATCCCAGGTCGACGACCCGGACATCGTCGACCTCGACTGAGGTCGTCGGCTGCGGTTTCGGCCACGGTCACGGCGCCGATCGCGTCGCCGCCGCCCGTCCCACGCGGAGAAGTTGCCGACCGAGCGTGATCATCACCGCGCCGGGCACGACGATCCGGGCCAGATTCGGCAGTACCGCGACCGTGAGGAATCCGACGACGTCGCCCCGTTCCAGCGACTGCCTGGTCATCTCCAGACCACTGGACGCCTCCACGAGAAAGTAGAGAACCGTTTTCCAGAAGGTGGCGACCGTGACGATCAGTCCCACCACGACCGCGGAGAACCGCCGTCGGCGCGAGAGTACCCAGATCAGCGCCAGCACCTCGAGCAGGTTGGCCCAGCTCTGGGCGCTGCCGAACGCATCGGCGCCCGCGTAGCGGTGATCGAAGGACGAGTAGAAGACGTGTCCCGGCCACAGCCACGCCATCGATCCACCCTCGTGCGAGACCGATCCCAGCAGCACATAACAGGCGTCGTAGGTCTGGATGGCCGCGGTGATGACGAACCAGATCACCACCCACTGCGGCAATCGCAGGTCGGCGGCTCGTGTGGTCACCCCGGACGGCGTCGACACGGTCATCGGATGAGCGTATGCCGCGGCGTGGGCGATCTGCGGGCCAACGACTGAGAAACCCGATGCGCTACAACCCCACTCGCACGCCGATTCCGGCGATCAGCGCCTCCAGACCCCACTCGAATGCCTCGACCGGCAACGACACCACCTCGTTGCTGAGCGCGTACTGCAGCGGCTGCTCGTCCGGATCGAGGCGGGCGCGGCGTTCTTCGGCGGTGAAGCGATCGGCACCTCCGTCGGGATGGCGATGCTGCTCCTCGATCACGAATCCGGTGACGTAGGCATTGACCGATTGCAGGGCGCGTTGGGCGTCCAGCGGCGTCATCCCGGCGGCGACGAGCACCCGGACCGGCGCTTCCAGACCACGCAGGGCGGTGTCGTCGACGAGGGTCGTGCCGGCGACCAGTTTTGCCCCGTCCCGGAACGACAGCAGGATCTCGCGTGTTCGGTGACCACCGGCGCGCAGCAGTTCTCGCCAGTCGTCGGCCAACCCGTCGGGCACCGGTTCGGCGAGCAGGGTCGCCAGTACCCGGGAGGCCATCTCGTCCTGCAGGTCGGCCATGTCGCGGAAGTGGTAGTACAGCGCCCCCGCCCGCACCCCGAGACGGGCGGCCAGCGCTCGTGCGGTGATCCCGTCGAGACCGGTCTCGGCGAGCTGCTCGAATGCCGCGTCGATGATCGCCGAACGGGTGAGCTGCGCACGTGGCACGGGTCGGTCCCTTCTCCCCTTGACTTCTGAACATTGTTCAACAATGCTAGCAGACGTCGTTTTGAACAATGTTCAGGAGAAATCATGAAAGCTGCAGTCGTCTCCGACTTCACCTCATCGCCGCGATACGCGGACTTCCCGGAGCCGCCGGTCACCGACGACGTCATCGAGGTTCGGATGCTCGCCGCCGGCGTCCACAACCTCGTCCGGTCCGTGGCGGCCGGCGCGCACTACTCGTCCGGCGACGACCTACCCTTCGTCGCCGGGGTCGACGGCGTCGGCGTGATCGACGGCCGGCGCGTCTACACCGGCGGATGCCCGGACCCCTACGGCACCATCGCCGAGCGCACCATCGTGCCGAACGGCTTCGCCATTCCCATCCCGGACGCACTGACCAGCGAGGTCGCCGCCGCAGTGGTCAACCCCGCGATGTCGTCGTGGATGCCGTTACGCTCGACCGCCTCGCGACTCGACGGCGGAACCGTCGCAGTCCTCGGCGCCACCGGAACATCGGGGTCCCTGGCGGTCCGGATCGCGTTGCATCTCGGTGCCGCGCGCGTCATCGCGGCAGGTCGCAATGCCGAGGCCCTCGCCCACCTGGCGGACAATCCCCGGGTGGTGACGGTGTCCCTGGACGACGACGCCGCCGCCGAACACCTCGCCGCAAGGTTCGCCGACGGCATCGACATCGTGCTCGACTACCTGTGGGGACCGGTCGCCGAGATGGCACTCGGCGCACTCCGGGCGCACAGCCTCACCGCGCGCCGGACACCGGTCGACTACGTCCAGATCGGCGCGATGGCGGGACGATCATTGCAGCTCGACGCCTCCATCCTGCGCGCCCGGCCGCTGACGATCCGCGGGTCGGGCGGCGGATCCATCGTTCCGGCCCTGCTATTCGGCGAGCTGCCGAAGATCCTTGACGTCGCGGCGAGCGGAGAGCTGCCGATCGCGATCCGCACCGCGCCGTTACCCGACGTGACGCAGGCATGGAATGCCGACGCGCCGGGCCGCCTGGTGATCACGATCGGCGACTGAGCACTCAGAGGTCGATATTCGGCGTCGTGGTGCCCAGCCCGGCGAAATAGTCGTCCGAGTTGACGAAGGCTAGACCGGAAAGACCTTGTCCGGCACTGACCTTCGGCTCGATCGGCTCGATCACGCGCTCCGCGGCCAGCAACTCGGCAACGGTGGCGAACCCGGCCACCTCGGTCAGTTGCGCCCACGTCGGTGGCAGCAGGAAGTGTTTGCCCGCCGACCACGCCTCGAGTGCGTCCCCCGCGCTCGCCCAGCGTGCGATGTCGGCCTCACTGGTGGAGTCGTCGGGTTCCTGCCCCGGCGGCACCGCCGCGAGGAAGAACCGGGTGTCATACCGCCGCTTCTCATTCACCGGTGTGATCCAATGCGCCAGCGGCCGAAGGAGATCCGCGCGCAGGGTCAACCCGCGCAAGCGGAGGAACTCGGCGAAGGACAGGGATTTGTCGACCAGGGCGACGCGGTCGTCGCGCAACGTCGCCGGGTCGGGAAAGGTACCGTCCGCGGTGGAGGCAAGCAGCACACCGCATTCCTCGAAGGTCTCACGCACCGCCGCACACACCAGGGCCTGCGCGAGTTCGGTTGTGGTGGAGAGGATTTCCGACCACCAGGCGGCATCCGGCCCGGTCCAGGAGAGATCGGCGTCGCTGTCCCGGGGATCGACACCACCGCCGGGGAACACGGTCATGCCACCGGCAAACGCCATCTGCTTGACGCGACGTTGCAGGAACACCTCGATGCCGTGATCGCTGTCGCGGACGAGAACAACGGTCGCGGCGTCACGAAGCGGGGCGGGCGTATCTGTCATGGCGGGCCTCCTACCGGTCACCCGAGCGTGTGCTCGGGCTCACCCGATCGACCCTATCGACGCGCGCCCCGGCACCACCGACTGGGTTAGCCCGCCGAACGACGATGGGAACCCGCCCGGCGGTTGCGCCGCGCGAAGAACCGCCCGTCGACGCGCGACAGACTGATCTGTTGGCGAAAGGCCTTGGTCAGATTGCGACTCGTGAGCACCTTGTTCAGGAGCCCTTGGGCGACGACCTCCCCCTCCGAGAGGAGCATCGCGTGGGTGAATCCGGCGGGGATCTCCTCGACGTGGTGGGTGATCAGCACGATGGCAGGCGAATCGGGGTCGGCCGCCAGCGCGGAGAGTCGCTCCACGAGTTCCTCGCGTCCGCCGAGGTCGAGGCCCGCGGCGGGTTCGTCGAGAAGCAGCAACTCCGGGTCTGTCATCAGGGCCCGCGCGATGAGGACACGTTTGCGCTCCCCCTCCGACAGCGTCCCGAAGGCACGGTCGGCGAGGTGCTCGGCGCCCATCGACTCCAGGGATTCCAGTGCCTGCGCGCGGTCGACGTCGTCGTATTCCTCCCGCCATCGGCCGATCACCGAGTATCCGGCGGAGATCACCACATCGGCGACGATCTCGTCGTCGGGGATGCGGTCGGCCAGGGCCGGGCTGGCGACACCGATGCGCGTCGAGAGCTCGCGCACCTCGACCTTGCCGAGCAACTCACCGAGGACGAACGCGACCCCCGACGACGGGAACAGTTCCGCATTGGCCATGCGCATCAGCGTGGTCTTGCCTGCACCGTTGGGGCCGAGCACCACCCATCGTTCGTCGAGTTCGACCTGCCAGCTGACCGGTCCGACCAGCGTGTTCCCCTCACGCACGACCGCGACGTCGCGGAAGTCGATCATCAGATCGGGGTCGGTGGTCGGCTCTTGCGGCTCACTGGCGTTCACGGTTCCTATCGTGCCCTACCAGGGGCCGCCGTCGCGTGACAAACACCCGGGGAGGATGGCCGGCGATGCACCCGGCCAAACGTCCACTGCCGCCGAGTAATCGAGAACGGCGCGACCGAGGGCGGAATAGTCGGGCAGCACCACGCCTTGGCTACTCATATGAGTGTGCCGCTTTCCATCCTCGATCTCGCCCAGGTGGGCGCCTCCGAAACCGTCGGTGACTCGCTCGCCGCGTCCACCGAGATGGCCATCGGTGCCGAGCAGTGGGGTTACACCCGGATCTGGTACGCCGAGCACCACAACATGGCGAGCATTGCGTCGTCGGCGCCGGCTGTGCTCATCTCGCACATCGCGGCCCGCACCTCGTCGATCCGGCTCGGCTCCGGCGGAGTGATGCTGCCCAACCACTCGCCGTTGACCATCGCCGAGCAGTTCGGAACGCTCGGCGAGCTCTATCCCGGTCGCATCGACCTCGGCCTCGGCCGCGCCCCCGGCGGTGACCAGAAGACCTTCGCGGCACTGCGCCGCGACATCTCCGCGGCCGAGCATTTCCCGTCCGACGTTCTCGAATTGCAGGGCTATCTGACCGGCAACACGCGGGTGGAGGGCGTGCAGGCAACACCCGGTAATGGTACGAACGTACCGCTCTACATCCTGGGTTCCTCGCTTTTCGGCGCGCAGCTCGCCGCCGCGCTCGGCCTGCCCTATGGGTTCGCCTCCCACTTTGCACCGGCGGCCCTCACCCAGGCCGTCCGTATCTACCGCGAACAGTTCCGTCCGTCCGAGCAACTGAGCGAGCCGTATGTGATCGCCGGGGCCTGTGTGATCGCCGACGACGACGCCGAAATCGCCAAAGCCCAGCTACACCAGGCCAAGCGGCAACGCGTTGGTGCCTTGTTCGGCCGCGGCCGCCGCTTCACCGACGAGGAGGCCGACGCCATCCTGTCGATGCCGCAGGGCCGCCAGATCGACGAGATGATGACCTACAGCGGAGTCGGCACGCCCGCCGAGGTGCGTGACTATCTGGACTGGTTCGCCGGACATGCCGACGCCGACGAGGTGATCGTCGCGTCCATCGCGCCGGACCGGGAGATCTGGTTGCGGACGCTGGAGCATCTGGCGCCGGCGCGCGACCGGTCGGTCACGTCGGCCTGACGCGACTCGTCGTGAACGGCCCCCTGACAGAATGACGGGGTGCTGACAGAACTCCCCGGAATCGGAGCCCTCCAACGCGACGACGTGGACGAGTGGTATCGAACCCCTCCGCGGTACGTCGAGATCTTCAGTGCCGACTGCGAATTCACGATCGATGAGTTCTCGGGTGATCAAGCCGACGCCCTCACCGCATGCATCATCGCGTTTTGTGCACTTGATCGGTCGGTCCTGACGTCCGCGGCGCCGGAGCTTTTCGCGTATTACAGCGACGTCGCGAGAACGATCGTTTATGAGGACGGGTTTCCGACCATCACCGAGGACGAGGTGTGGTCCCATGTCACGTTCAACCGGCGCCCGCACGTGGTGTTTCAGAACGAGCACTGGTATGTCATCTGCGAGGATGAATGCGACTGGGAACCCGAACACGGATTGCAGACGGTTTTCACCGATGGCCATACCCTCACCCGGATCAGTTCCTACGACGGACACCCGACTCACCGGTCGGCCTACGGTCGCGGGTACGACGTTCCCGAGGGTGCGGTGTACTGGTCACCGTCGGTGGGCTGAGCCGTTGGGACGGAAGCGATTGCGTCAGCTGTCGACGAGCCGGAAATCGGCGAAGTCGAATCCGGGAACGACGATGCAGCTGACCAGTGACGCCTCATCGCCGGTGCATCGCGCTCGCTGCCAGTGTCGTGGCGGCACCAGTACCTGCGGCCGCTGACCGGCTGCGATGTCGGCACCGACGGCCGTGGTGGTGGGTTCGTCCGGTTCGTCGCCGTCGCCCCCCAGGTCGAGTTCGACCGGCGCGCCACGGTGATAAAGCCACATCTCGGCACCGCGCACCGTGTGCCAGTCGGATTGCTGACCGGGCATCAGCAGGAACAAGATCGCGGTTCCCGCCGCGCGGTCGGCGTCGTAGCCGGGCAGGACCGTGGCAGGCAACATCAGTTCGCTACGCCACGTCTCGGTGAACCAACCACCTTCGGGGTGTGGCGTCAGCCCCAATCCTTGTGCCCAGAGCGGCAATTCGTCGTTCGTCATGGCGTGCGCACCTCCGCGATCACCGTCACCGACCCGGGCGCGATCTCGGTGAAACCCGCATCGCGGACCGCGACCGCGGCGCCGGTCGCATCCACGGCCATCAGTGCCGCCCACCGCGAGGAGTCTGCGGCACACACCGACAGCGGGCAGCCGGCATCACGCCACACCCGGGCCGACGTCTCGTCCATCAACCGCACCGCGAGCATCGACGCATGGCCGACCTGCGCGGCGAGTTTGCCGACGGTCATCTCCAGGTCCGGGTTCACCCACAGGCACACGCCGCCGATGGGTGGTTCGGTCGGTAGCGAGCCCTCCACCTCGGTGCCGCCGATCTGCAGTCGCGAGATCCGCTTGTCGACGTCGCCGACCCGACCGGGTACCAACGCTCTGGCCTCGACGTCGCCGACGGTGGCCGTCACACCCCAGACCTCTTGCGCCGCAGCCCATTGCGCACCGCGCGCCCGTCGGGCGATCTTGCGAATGCGGGCGTCGCACCACGAATCCATCGGCCCTGCCCACGGTCCGTCGCCACCGGCACGATCATCCAGACACAACAGGGCAACCGCTCGGGCAGCTGCCACCAGCAGGTCCGCACGGTCCGGCGGCGCGGCTTTCTCGATCCGCACCACCATCTGCATCGCCAGGACGTCGGCCGGATTCTCCGGATCGTCCGCTCCGCCGACGTAGCGGGTCAGGCGCCGGTAATCGTCCGCGAACGGATCCGACGGCGGTCCCGGATCGGTCACTCGAGCGGAACCCGTCGCAGCACCCCGTCGGCGGCGTCGGCGGCCTCGATCTCGTCGCGGGTGACGCCGAGGATGAACAGCACCGCATCGAGAAACGGATGATTCAGCGCGGCGTCGGCGACCTCGCGCAGCGCCGGCTTCGCGTTGAACGCGATGCCGAGCCCGGCGACACTGAGCATGTCGATGTCGTTGGCGCCGTCGCCGACGGCAATGGTCTGCTCCATCGGCACCCCGACATGGTCGGCGAACGACCGCAGGGCCCGGGCCTTGCCGGGACGGTCGACGATCTCGCCGACGACACGCCCGGTCAGCTTGCCGTCGATCACCTCGAGGGTGTTGGCGCGCACGAAATCGAGTTCCAGTTCGTGTGCGAGCGCGTCGATGACCTGGCGGAATCCGCCGGACACCACACCGCAGTGATAGCCGAGCCGGTGCAGGGTCCGGATGGTGGTGCGGGCACCCGGCGTCAGTTGCAGCGACGCGGCCACCTCGTCGAGCACGGAGGCGTCGAGTCCGGCCAGCGCGGCCACCCGCTGATGCAGCGACTGCGCGAAATCCAACTCGCCGCGCATCGCGGCCTCGGTCACCGCGGCCACCTCGGCCTCACGGCCGGCGTGGGCGGCGAGCATCTCGATGACCTCACCCTGGATGAGGGTGGAGTCGACGTCGAAGACGATGAGACGCTTCGCGCGGCGCGCCAGCCCCCCGCGCTCGACGGCGATGTCGACCGAATGCTTCGTCGCGACGCGGGCCAAACCCTTGCGCAGCGCGGTGTCGGCGGCGACGTCATCGCGCCCGCCGACGCTGATCATCAGTTCCAGCCCGGTCAGCGGATAGTCCGCGACTCCGCGGATGGAGTCGATGTTGCCGCCCTGTCCGGCGAGTTCGGCGGCCACCGCGCTGAATGCGCGTGCGGTGACCGGACTGCCCAGCAACACGACCGCGTGCGTGGACGGCGCGTGTCCGTCCGACGGTGCGTTGATCTCGGCGCTGACGTCCATCCCGATCGATGACATCGCCTGTTCGACGACGTCCTGGACGGCTTCGGGATCGCCGTCGACGGCCACCAGCACACCGAGGGTGAGGCGATCGTGGATCACCACCTGCTCGACGTCGAGCAGCGAGACCTGCTGCCCGGCCAGTGCTCCCATGAGCACCGAGGTGACGCCCGGCTTGTCGGGGCCGGTGACGGTGACCAGAAGGGTCGTCTTCACGACCGCACCCGGACCGGGCGATGCCGATCCGGGTGCGGTTGTGGTGTGTGATTCTTTCGAGTCGACCACCGAGTGATTCCTGGTCAGTCGGCCGAGGACTCGTGGTCGCCGACGGTCAGTGGATCACGCCGCGTGTGCTCGGCGGATTCACTGCTGTGACCCGGTCCGACGTGGGCCTCGGCATGCATTCGCTCGATCATGTGCGGATAATGCAGTTCGAAGGCCGGACGCTCGGAACGGATACGAGGCAGCTCGGTGAAGTTGTGGCGCGGCGGCGGGCAGCTGGTGGCCCACTCCAGGGAGTTGCCGAAGCCCCACGGATCGTCGACGGTCACGACCTCGCCGTAGCGGTAGCTCTTGAAGACGTTCCACAGGAACGGAAGCGTCGAGAGTCCGAGGATGAACGCGCCGGTGGTCGAGATCATGTTCAGCGTGGTGAACCCGTCCGACGGCAGGTAGTCGGCGTAGCGACGCGGCATGCCCTCGTTACCCAGCCAGTGCTGCACCAGGAAGGTGGTGTGGAAACCGATGAAGGTCAGCCAGAAGTGCCACTTGCCCAGGCGCTCGTCGAGCATGCGACCGGTCATCTTGGGGAACCAGAAGTAGACGCCGGCGTAGGTTGCGAACACGATGGTGCCGAAGAGCACGTAGTGGAAGTGGGCGACGACGAAGTAGCTGTCGGACAGGTGGAAGTCCAGCGGCGGGCTGGCGAGCAGAACACCGGTCAGACCACCGAAGAGGAACGTCACGATGAAGCCGACGGAGAACAACATCGGCGTCTCGAACGTCATGTTGCCTTTCCACATCGTGCCTATCCAGTTGAAGAATTTCACACCGGTGGGCACCGCGATCAGGAAGGTCATGAAGGAGAAGAACGGCAGCAGGACGGCGCCGGTGACGTACATGTGGTGAGCCCACACCGCGACCGACAGGGCCGCGATGGCCAGGGTCGCGTAGATCAGGCCGGAGTAGCCAAAGATCGGCTTGCGGGCGAAGACCGGGTAGATCTCGGACACGATGCCGAAGAATGGCAGCGCGATGACGTACACCTCCGGGTGACCGAAGAACCAGAACAGGTGCTGCCAGAGGATCACACCACCGTTGGCCGGGTCGTAGAGATGGGCACCGAACTGACGGTCGACCTCGAGACCGAGCAGGGCCGCGGTCAGCAGCGGGAAGATCAGCAGGATCAGGACCGTGGTCACCAGGATGTTCCAGGTGAAGATCGGCATCCGGAACATCGTCATACCGGGAGCGCGCAGGCAGACCACGGTGGTGACCATGTTGACGCCACCGAGAATGGTTCCCAGACCCGAGACACCGAGACCCATGATCCACAGGTCGGCACCGACGCCCGGCGAGTGGATCGCGTCGGTCAGCGGGGTGTAGGCGGTCCAACCGAAGTCAGCGGCACCACCGGGGGTGATGAATCCGCCGATCGCGACGGTCGAACCGAAGACGAACAGCCAGAAGCCGAAGGCATTGAGTCGCGGGAAGGCGACGTCGGGTGCGCCGATCTGCAGCGGCAGCACGAAGTTCGCGAAGCCGATGACGATCGGGGTCGCATACATCAGCAGCATCACGGTGCCGTGCATTGTGAACAGCTGGTTGAACTGCTCGGTGGAGAGGAACTGCATTCCTGGATGAGCGAGCTCGGCGCGCATCAGCAACGCCATCAGGCCGCCGATCAGGAAGAACGCGAAGCACGCGACGATGTACATCATGCCGATCAACTTGTGATCGGTCGTGGTAATCAGCTTGTAGATGAACGAACCCTTGGGCTGATAGCGCTCCGGGTACGGACGTACTGGGGCCACTTGCGTGGTGGGCTGGTCTACCGCGGTCACAGATCCTCCTCTTGCCCGACCGGTCGGGATGCGATTTCCGCCGGTCGGCACATGAACAAACCGAGCGCTGGTTACCGATCCTAAACCCTTGCACCCACCCTGGCCGAGTGGGTCCTACGATCCGTCGTACTTGATTTTCCAGCGGCACCATCGGGGCAGGTCAACCGGCATGCGACGGACGACGCGCCGCCCCACCGGAGACCATTTCGGATCGCGGCCCACCGCCACGGTTGCGACGTCGACGGAACCGCATGGCTGCCCTGCTAGGTTGAGCGGGTGCAGCGTGGCGGTGACTACCGGAGCGGATGGCGTGCGGGTACCTCCCGACGCCGCGGTTTGACGGCGATATCGGCGATCGCCGTGACGGCCATCCTGGCCCTCGGCGGATGCTCCGAAGATCAGTCGACGCTGATGACGCCGGACGGCAAGACCATCTCCACCTCGACGACCCGCATCGCCGAGGTCAACGTGGTCTCCGCCGACCGCGACTACGCCCGGACATGCCTGGCCCCGACGGTCGCCGACAACCCGCAGGCCGACGTCTCGCGCATCGTGGTCACCGATCCGGCCCTGCTCGACGACATCTGCGCCCTCGGGCTCGGCCCGAAGGTGACCGCAGTGACCGCGGCGCCGGGCAGCGTGCCCGAGTATCTCGGCCCCCAACTGACGTCGGTGCCCACCATCGGTGCCGAACCCGATGCGGCGGCGGTGCAGACCGCGGCACCCGACATCGTCCTGACCACGCCTGCGACCGCGACGTCCGCCGGCGCCTTCGGCACGGCGAAAACGGTCACGATCGACACCGACGACGACTGGCAGCAACGCTTCACCGCGGTCGCCGCCGCGCTGGGCCGCTCTGGCGAGGGCACTCGCCTGCAGCAGGAGTTCGACACCGAGGCACAGAAGACCGGCCGTCGGATGGATGCCGCCCACAATCAGGTGTCCCTGGTGCGGTTCACCAAGGATGCGGAGATCCTGGCCGGCACCGACAGCTTCGCGGGACAGATCCTGACCCAGATCGGCGTCCAGCGCCCCGCCGCGCAACGCGGGCCGGAGAACGTCACCGTCACCGATCAGAACTTCACCGACGCCGACGCCGACCTCATCTACGTGTCCTTCGAGGGTGAGGACGGCCAGGCGCACGGCGAGGAGGTCCTGCTCTCGGATCGCTGGCTCGACATGGGGGCACCGACGTGGAAGCGGGTGCTGTCGGTGAACGACGAGATCTGGTACGGCGGTGGCGGATTGGCCTCAGCGTGGTTAGTGCTCAACGACGTCAAGGAATCTCTCAATGCCAACTCCTGATCTCAGCGTGGCGGCCCGGACCCTGGCCGCCCTGCACCGGCCCGGCGATCCCGTCGTGCTGCCGACGGTCTGGGATGCGTGGTCGGCGCGGCTGGCCGTCGACGCCGGGTTCACCGCGCTGACGTTGGGCAGTCATCCGGTTGCCGACTCCATCGGTCGCGCCGACAACGAGGGAATGACCTTCGCCGAGTTGTGCACCCGGGTCGCGCAGGTATCCGAGGCGGTCGACGTCCCCCTGTCGGTCGACATCGAATCCGGGTACGGCGAACCGGCGGGCACCCTCATCGACCGTCTCCTCGACGCCGGAGCCGTCGGTCTCAATATCGAGGACACCGTGCACTCCGAGGGTGGCCGACTCCGCGAGCCGGCCGAACACGCCGATGTCGTCGCCGCGTTGCGCGAAGCCGCGGATGCCGCGGGCGTGCCGGTGGTGATCAACGCCCGGACCGATCTGCTGTTGCGGAAGGTCGGGGATGACGCCGACCGCGTCGACCGTGCGATCGCGCGACTCAGCCTGTGTGCCGATGCCGGTGCGACGTGCCTGTATCCGGTCGGTCGGCATTCCGACGAGGTACATCGCCGACTGACCTCGGAGTTACCTCTACCGGTCAATGCCATCGGCTTGCCCGCCGATGATTCGCGGACACATTTCGCGGATCTCGGTGTCGGGCGAATCAGCTTCGGCCCGTTCTGGCAGGCCGATCTCGCTGCCCGCTCCTCGGAGTTGCTCGCGCGCTGGCAGTGAGCACCTGGCCGCCGGCCCGCGCCGGTCGAGCCCGACGCGGCGCAGCCGAGGAAGATTTCGAGACCTCCGCCGGCCGACAACCCACCCCGCACCCCCACTCTGCATCCGCACCGGGAACTCACCGTCATATGCGCATGCGACCACCTTTCGCCACTGATGAGCACAACGGTCGCCACGAGGTCAATCGCAGCGCACCGTGGACACATGACTGTCACCGATGAATACCTGGCCAACAACGCGGCCTACGCCGCCACCTTCTCCGGCCCACTCCCCCTGCCCCCGAGCCGCCATGTCGCGGTCGTCGCCTGCATGGACGCACGGCTCGACGTCTACCGCATCCTCGGCCTCAAGGACGGCGAGGCCCACGTCATCCGCAATGCCGGCGGCGTGGTCACCGACGACGAGATCCGGTCACTGGCCATCAGTCAGCGTCTGCTCGGTACCACCGAGATCATTCTGATCCACCACACCGACTGCGGCATGCTGACCTTCACCGATGACGACTTCAAGCGGGAGATCCAGAACGAGATCGGGCAGAAGCCGGAGTGGGCGGCCGAGGCGTTCCCCGACGTCGGCGAGGATGTACGTCAGTCGCTCACGCGGATTCGCAACAGCCCGTTCATCACCAAGACCAGCTCGCTGCGCGGCTTCGTGTTCGACGTTGCCACCGGCAGGCTCAACGAGGTCATCGACTGACCGCTCACAGTGCCGCCGCGGGCGCAGGTATTGCTTCAGGTCTCGATCGCGGTGATATACACGGTGCGCGGTTCACGCGTCGGGTCCCAGGTGGCGACGAGGTAGTCACCATTGACGGCCTCCCGCCTCAGTGTGACCAGATTCGGGCTCGGGGGTGGTCGGTGTGGCCCGGCATCAGAGGGTAGGCGTGTGGAGTCGGTCGGTATCGGAGCCGATAGCCCCGATCGACGCAACAACTCGCGCGAGCGGTCTCTGGATGGCGTAACAATCACCAGACTCGCGCTCGAATCCGGGAACGAGGACGCCACTTCGCCATAGTCGACCCGGTCTCCGTCGACGAGCACCAGACCCATTCGTTCGGCCATGTCCTGCGCACCCGACGCCGATTCGTAGGTGTGCACTCCGGTCATCCCCTCGTCGAACCATCGCAGGGCTGCCCAACCGAGAGCCGTCAGTGCACCCACCGAACACACGACCACGACGACCCCGATGACGATCGGACGACACGACGGGAATCGGGCCCGCTCATCTCGGCCACCACGTTCACGACGCGTCGGCGATGCGTCGTCTGCACTCACGGCCACCCGGGCGCCGACGGGACGGTCCCGTCGGCGACGGCGGCAGCAAGTTGGGCGTGGTCACGTTCGGTCTGATCGGCATAGGCGTGCGCGAACCGAACCACCGATTCCTCCACCTTGTCCGACTTGCCGAGATAGTCGGCGATGGCCACGGCATCGCCGCTGCGTGCATGAGCGCGGGCCAGGACATGCCCACACGCGGCGGCGAACTGCGACAGGGTGTTGGCGACGGTCGGGCCGTCGGGGATGACCTTGCCATCACGGAACTGTCGGACGTAGAAGTCCCAGTCCCCGATGGTTGTCCAGCCCAGGAATATGTCGGATGCGCTCTGGATCAGGCGCTGGCCGTTGACAACTCGCTGGCCGTGGTTCGGGTAGGTGCTTGGCGTGAGGAATTGTTCGTAGACCGAGGGCGCGGCCTGCTTGATCTGAAAGAACAGCGGGTCGGCGGTGCCGTGCTCCTCGACGAGGTTGAGGAACACTCGCATCCCGACGCTTCCGACGCCGACCACCTGCTGGACCACGTCGACGAGGTCGAACCGACGCAGCAACGACGCGACATTCTCCGGGACCGACCGGTAGTAGCTGACGATCACGTCGTTGAGGACCTCGGCGTACTGCGCCAGCGCGTGCACCCGGTACGGCGGCTCCTCGATGATGGCGCGTCGCCCGTCGATCATGTGGGTGAGCTTCTTGCTCGCCCCTCGACTCGTACGTTTTTGGGCTCGCTTCTCCAGATAGGAGTCCAGCCGCGCGCCGTCGGCAGGTGAGGCGAGACAGGTGATCAGTTCGTCGACGGAGATCTTCTCCGCCCATACGTCGAGGATCGGCCACGTCGCGTAGGTCCGAGTCCACGAACGGTATCCGCTGAATCCGGCCCGCACCGCCGCATCCGCGTCGGTCGCCGACACCGAGTTCTCCCGCGCCAGCACCACCAGACTCGCCAAAAACCGCAACAGATCCCACTCGAATGGCCCCGGCAACGTCTCGTCGAAGTCGCGCAGGTCAAACGCGAGGGTGCGCTCCGGGGTGTTCCACAACCCGAAATTGAGTACGTGCGCGTCACCGCACATCTGCACCGTGATGCCGGTGTTGGGCCGCGACGCCAGATCCGCGGCCATCACCGCAGCCGCGCCTCGGTAGTAGGTCCACGGCGAGGCAGCCATTCAACCGTGCCGGATCGGCAGCAGCCGCTGATCACGAATCGCATTCTGTGCGAGGATGGTCTGCAGGGCATCGTGGCCGCGGCGCTCGGGATCCCAGTCGCCCAATGCGGTACGCGAAATGATCTTGCGGCGGCTCGGCCGACACCCCGCGTGGAGTACACGGTGGGACCCGCCGCCAACACAGCGGACTGCGACACCGACTGTCCATCGAGGGTCGGCGAGGCCATCACCGAGGCGTCCAGCCCGTCCGGGTCGGATGGCTCCGGGTCTGATGATTGCGGGTCTGATGATTGCGGGTCTGATGATTGCGCCGCGTAGTCCGGATCGGGGCGGTCCGGATCGGTGCGGTCACCGCCCACGACATCGTCGTCGTTGCGATCGGGATCTACCGCCGTCGTGTCGCGTGTCATCAGACAAGTCTCACCCATCGACGACGATCACGATGGTGAGTTCGCCTCGATCTCCAATCGTGTCGGTGTCCCCGACTATTCTGGACCCCATGGCGACAATTCCCCAGGGCTATGAGGACCTGCTCGAGCGTCCGATCATCGGGGTGCTGGCAACCGTCAGCCCCGACGGCATTCCCAATGCCACCCCGATGTGGTTCGCCTGGCAGGACGGCGAACTGCGTTTCACCCACACCAGGGCACGGAAGAAGATCGCCAATCTGACGGCCAATCCGAACTATTCGTTTGTCCTCACCGATCCCGACAATCCCTACCGGTACCTCGAGGTGCGGGGGACGCTCGAGTCGGTGACCGACGATCCGACGGGCGCGTTCTATGTCACCTTGGGCAAGCGCTACGGCAACGCCGACCAGGCGCCACCCCCGGATGCCGCCGATCGTGTCATCCTGGCGCTGAGGGCCACCTATTTCGGAAAGAAGTAGCGCCGCGGCCGCACCATCGACCGACACGCCCCCCGCCGTCGCCCTCGGACTGCACGCACTCTGGCGACCGGGTGTCGGCCTGTCGGTCTGGGACGAGACCGACGATTCTGGGTCCGACTATCCGGAACCGTTGCGATCGTTGTTGTCCGGCAAACGCTTTCGCCGTCAGGTCGGAGTGATCGACGAGGCGGGTCGGCGTCGGTTCGTCGCGACGATGACGCTCGGAGCGGCATCGGCGTCGTCGTTTCTGGATGCCACCCGCTCAGTGCCGGTTGCCGGCGACATCGCGTGGTACCGCCACCTTCTCGACGGCGTTCGCCGCTTCGTCGGAGCCCGCGCCGTGGCACCCACTCTCGTCGAGGTGGCCGGCGAGTCGGTATTCGTCTGGCGGCCGTTGGCGACACCGCAGTGGCGTGCCTGGTCCGCGGTGATCAGTGGCGGCGCCCCCGCGGCCGTGCTGGACAACGGCGGCAGCGACGCGCTGATGGACTTCGCCGCCGAACTCGTCGATCACGAATGCCGAGCCCGGATCCTCGCATCGGCACCACGACTCGGGCCGGCCGGTCCGGCCACACCGCTCATCGCGTCTTTGGTCGGTGGCGCTCTCCCGGCGGCCGCCACCCGCCCGTCCGCGGTGTCGGCGTGGACACAGTGGACCGGGAGTGCCCCGGCGCGCGACTCGACACTGATCTTCCGCTTGCACGAGCCTGACGATCCGGATCACCCGCAGGACCTCGACGACGAACTCTTCGCTGCCCGTAGCGTTCCCGACGACCCTCAACGACTCCGATGGCGTCTGCAGGTCTGCCGACGCTCCGATGACGGCCACGTCGGTCCGGTCGTCCCCCATCGCTTGCGCGCCGACGAACTCGACGAGGTCACCACCGAACTGGCCACCGCGGTGCGCGCCTTCCCCGAACTGGGCCGCGCCGAGCCCGATCGCACCTCGCTCGACTTCCTGCTCACCGCTGACCTCGCCGAGGCGCTGTTCGCCACGGGCGCACAGGCATTGGGAGAGGCAGGGCTTGCGGTTCTACTGCCCCGCACCATCGCCGAGGTACGGCCGACCCTCGGGGTACGCGCCACCCCGGTGACCGGCGGTGGAGCACCGGCACGCATGGTGGGATTGCGGGAGATCCGGGAGTTCGAGTGGCGGCTGGCGCTGGGCGACGGACCGGACGCGATCACGCTCAGCGAGAGCGACCTCGACGAATTATCCCGCCAGAAAGGCGATCTCGTGCGCATCCGCGGCGTGTGGGTGCGGGCCGAGGGAGCTGCCCTGAGCCGCGCGGCCGCCTTCATCGCGGCGCAACGTGCACTGACCGTCGCCGGGCACGCTCCCGACATGGGTGAGTTGCTGGGAATGATCGCACACGACACCAGCCAGGTGCCGGTACCGGTGACGTCGGTGCAGGGACTGACCTGGCTCGACTCGATCGCCGAGGCCGGTGTCCTCCGTCCTACTTCGGTGGAAACGCCGCCGTCACTGCACGCCGACCTGCGGCCGTATCAGCATCGCGGCCTGGAGTGGCTGGCGTACCTCGCCGACCAGGGCATCGGCGCTGTCCTCGCCGACGACATGGGCTTGGGCAAGACACTGCAGATCATCGCGTTGCTGTGTCACGAGTACGGCGCCGACGACCGCCAGACTGACGAGAGCGACTGGGCACCAACACTCGTCGTGTGTCCGATGTCGGTGGTCGGCAACTGGGACCGCGAGTTCGCGAGGTTCGCTCCGGGATTGCGGGTGACCGTCCATCACGGCACCGGGCGGCACAAGGGCGCCGCGTTCACCGCGGCCTACTCCGGGATCGACGTCGTGCTGACCACCTTTTCCATCGCGGCCCGCGATCGTGATCTGCTGTCGTCACATCGGTGGCGGCACGTCATCGTCGACGAGGCGCAGCACGTCAAGAATGTCCGGACCGCGGCCGCCCGCGCACTGCGCGCGATCCCCACCGACCACCGGATCGCCTTGACCGGGACCCCGGTGGAGAACCGTCTCGAGGATCTGCGAGCGGTGATCGACCTCGTCAATCCGGGGCTCTTGGGTTCCGCGTCGACGTTCCGGAATCGCTTTGCCGAACCGATTGAACGCGACCGTGATCCGGCCACCGTCCGGCGACTGGCGACCCTCACCCGTCCGTTCATCCTGCGACGGGAGAAGACCGACCCCGCCGTCATCTCCGATCTGCCCGAGAAGAACGAACTCACGGTGCGGGCCAACCTCACCGTCGAACAGGCCGCGTTATACCGCGCGGTGATCGACGATCTGATGGCCGCCCTGGCCGATAAGCAGCAACGCGCACTGCGGCGCCGTACCGTGCTCGCTGCGCTGACCCGGCTCAAACAGATCTGCAATCATCCTGCGCACTATCTCGGTGACGGATCGGCGGTGATGCGACGTGGCCATCACCGGTCGGGCAAGCTCGAACTGCTCGAGGACATCGTCACGACCCTTGTCGCCGAAGGTGATCAGGCGCTGTTGTTCACCCAGTTCGCCGTGTTCGGCGAGTTGGTGTCGTCGTGGCTGACCGAGGTCCTGGGCACCGCGATCCCGTTGCTGCACGGTGGTCTCGCACGCGCCGAACGCGACCTTTTGGTCGAACGCTTTCAGCATGGCGACGGCGCCGCCCGCCCACCGATCCTGGTGGCGACCCTCAAGGCGGGCGGCACCGGACTCAACCTGACGGCCGCCAATCATGTAGTGCACGTGGATCGTTGGTGGAATCCGGCCGTCGAGGACCAGGCCACCGATCGCGCGTACCGGATCGGGCAGACGCAGCGCGTCCACGTTCGGCGTTTTGTCTGCGTCGGAACTCTCGAGGAGCGGGTCGACGATCTCATCGCCAAGAAGCGTGAATTGTCCCGGTTGACGGTGTCGACCGGGGAGAACTGGATGGGCGACCTCGGCGACGACGACCTCTTCGAACTGTTCCGGCTCCGCGACGAGGCCGTGAGCGAATGAGCGTCCGCCGCGGCACCACCCCGGTACGGGGCTATGCCCTGACCCCGTGGTCTCGGGCACTCGTCGACGTCGTCGAGGGGCGACCAGGTGGTCAGGCGACCTCAGAGATCGTCGAGAATCGCAAGATCACCAAGGCGCGCAGCTACTTTCGAGACCGACATGCACATCGGGTGGCCATCGGCGAGGGGGTGGTCACCGCAGCGGTCGAAGGAAGTCAGCTCGAACCCTTCGAGGTCGTTCTCGCGATCCGCACGGTCGACGCCGGCACCGTCGCCGGTCTGTTGCGTGCAGCCGACGGCGTCACCGAGGTGATGTCGCTGGCTCGAGGTGAGCAACCAGCCACCCTCGGAGAGTTGTTGCTGCCCACCGAAAGCGCCGACATCGTCGGCGACTGTACCTGCCCGGACGGGTCGGGCCGCTGCATCCACGTCCTGACGGTGACCTACGAGATCGCCGCAGAGATCGACCGCACGCCGCTGACGCTCCTCACCCTAATGGGGACGTCACTGCCCGAACTGCTCTCGGCCATCGAAGAATTATCGGGAGAGTCGGCCGGTCGCCACGTCGGCGAGGTCACAGCACCCGAATCCCGTTCGGCACCACCGACGGTCGACTTCTACGGCACCGGGGCCACCGCTCCCCCGCTGCCGTCCCCGCCGCAGATGAATCCGATGACCGACCTCGACACCGCGGCGTTGCGGGCAGCCCTACGGGCATCCGGGGTGGCACCGGGGGACATCGCCGAGGCCGTCGACGAACTCGGGGACCTGTATGACCGGCTCGTCGACGACTAGCAGCGCCCCCCTTCCAAAAACACGATCGCCTACCAGAAGCACGGCGAGCATTCCGTGCATTCGGTAGGCGACCGTGTGGGAGTAGCGCAGACGGGAGACTAGAAGTCCCAGTCCTCGTCTTCGGTGTTGACCGCCTTGCCGATGACGTAACTCGAACCCGACCCGGAGAAGAAGTCGTGATTCTCGTCGGCGTTGGGTGAGAGCGCGGACAGGATCGCCGGGTTCACGTCGGTCTCGTCCTTCGGGAACATCGCCTCGTAGCCGAGGTTCATCAGCGCCTTGTTCGCGTTGTAGCGCAAGAACTTCTTGACGTCCTCGGTGAGACCGACCTCGTCGTAGAGCGCCTCGGTGTAATCGGATTCGTTGTCGTAGAGCTCGAAGAGCAACTCGAAGGTGTAGTCCTTGAGTTCCTGGCGACGCTGCGCGCTCTGCGTCTCCAGACCACGCTGGTACTTGTAGCCGATGTAGTAGCCGTGCACCGCCTCGTCGCGGATGATCAGCCGGATCAGGTCGGCGGTGTTGGTGAGCTTGGCGCGCGACGACCAGTACATCGGCAGATAAAAGCCGGAGTAGAAGAGGAACGACTCCAGCAGCGTCGAGGCCACCTTGCGCTTGAGTGGATCCTCGCCGCGGTAGTAGTCCATGACGATCTGCGCCTTGCGCTGCAACTGGTCATTCTCCTCCGACCAGCGGAAGGCCTCGTCGATCTCCTTGGTCGAGCACAGAGTGGAGAAGATCGAGCTGTAGCTCTTGGCGTGCACCGACTCCATGAACGCGATGTTGGTGAGCACCGCCTCCTCATGCGGAGTGGTCGCATCAGGGATGAGCGATACCGCGCCCACGGTGCCCTGAATGGTGTCGAGCAGCGTCAGGCCGGTGAACACCCGCATGGTGAGCTGCTTCTCATACGGGGTCAGGGTGTTCCATGACGGGATGTCATTGGATACCGGCACCTTCTCGGGCAGCCAGAAATTTCCGGTCAGGCGGTCCCAGACCTCGGCGTCCTTCTCGTCGGGGACGCGGTTCCAGTTGATCGCCGAGACCCGGCTGACCAGCTTGATGGGGGCGCCGTCGGCGGGGCTGTGAGAGGTGGCCGTCATCTGTTCCTCGGGGTCGATGGGTGGACACTGATGTTACTCATCGCAATGTGCCATCAGTTCGTGGCGTGCCCTCCAATCTAGCCGGACCGAGACAGCATTTGGGGAGACGCGCCGCCGAGTGACAAACCCCAATATCTGGGGTTGTTGTGACTGAACGAGCCCCAAATGATGGGTGCTACTGGTGTGTCAACTGAGCGACAACCCATACCGGATCACCACCGATGATGATCGCCGCCACCCGCACATCGCGGGGCCGCACACCGAACGGATCGTCGTCGAGCAGCACGACGTCACCGGGCGACCCCACGGCAAGTGGCAGCGCCCCGTTGGTGGACGAGAACAACGCCTGTCCGACGGTCAGTCGTTCGGCGGCATTCCACGCCGGCTCACCGGGTTCGGCGCGCCACACCGCGGCGTCAATGGCCAGCCACGGATCCAGGGGCGCGATCGGCGCGTCCGATCCGAGCGCTAGGCCCACCCCGGCCCGATGCATGCTCTGCAGCAGAAAGCACCGATCGGCCCGATCCGCCCAGAGGCGTTCGGTGACGGCGCGGTCGTCGAGGAGATGCGCGGGTTGCACGCTCGCCACCACACCGAGGCCGGCCATCCGGACGAGATCCTCGCGGCGCGTCAACTGGGCGTGTTCGATGCTGCCACGGGCGCCGGTCGCCTCGAAGGCATCGAGGGCCTCGGTGACCGCGGCATCGCCGATGGCGTGCACCGCGACGTCGAGGCCACCCGCGGTCGCGCGCGAGAGCAGTTCCCGGACCTCGGCGCCGGAGAAGTTCTGCTTGCCGAACGGGTGGGGTTCGGGCGCGTAGCGGTCGCAGCAGTGCGCCGTCAGCGAGCCCAGCGAACCGTCGGTGATCATCTTCAGCGGACCGAGACTCACTTTGTGCGCCAACGGGTCACCGGTGCGCAGACCAGAACCGGGCTGTCCCGACGCGAGGACCTCGTCGAGCGCGTCGGGGTAGAACCCAGCGCGGATGCGGGGCGCGATCATGCCGTCGGCGACCCGCTCCGGCCAGACGCGATGCGCGCCGGAGAATTCGAGATCGGTGATCCCGACGATTCCCAGTGCCAGAGCCGCCGTCATCGCCCGCTGCACCTGATCGAATTCCGAGGTGCGGGTCGGCGCGACCTCGTCGAGGCGGGCGAACACAGCGAACCACTCGGTCTCGTCGACGAGGCCCGCGCGGTGATCGAGGCCGCAGATCCGCAGCGCACGGCTGTTGAGCCAGCCGCTGTGGGCATCACCGGAGATCAGGATGACCGGATGCCGCCCGGACACCGCGTCGAGTGCGGTCACCGACGCCGGCTCCGACCACTGCGACGGCCGGTGTCCGACGCCGAGGATCACGCGCGAATTCTGTTGCCCGGCAGCCGAATCCACCTCCTCGACGTGGCGGCGCACCCGATCGATCACCGTCTGCGGCGCAGGGCACCCGGAGACGTCGAGCCGCTCACCCCACCGCGCCCACTGGGTGACGTGCACGTGGTGATCCCAGAGTCCGGGGATCACCCACCGCCCGCCGGCATCGAGTTCACGTACCGACCGCCCGCGTGCGATGACCGCTCCGATGTCGGTGACCCGGCCACCGGCGATCCGGATGTCGACGGGTTCGGTGACCGTGCCACCCTCGGACACGATCCGCGCCGAACGGATGATGAGGTCGGCGCCGGTGGGCTCGGATGACGCCTCAGGTGACATGGACGAGTTCGAGTGCGGCACCGGCGAGGTCACGGTCACCGACGACGTCCGCGTCGTCCAGGGCGCGTCGATGCCAGACGGTGAGCAACAGATCATCGGCGGTCGCGCGGATGGCGACGTCTGCCTCCGCGGGGTCGTCGGACACGTCGAATCGCTCGGTGGTCGGGCGTAGCACCCAGTGACGGTCGGTGTGGTCGTGGGCGTGCAGGTGGATCGTGCGCCCCAGCACCTCGTCGGGCACTGGGTCTCCGGCGGCGATGAAGCGCGGAACGAACACCTCCAGCCACTCATCGATGCCGTCACCGGCGAGGTCGGCATCGATCGGCGTCTGCGCTCCCGGTGCGGTCGCCGACTCGAGATCCCACCGGTGCACCGCCAACTCGTGTGCTTGGCGTCGGTACCAGAACGCCACTGTCCGCTCCCCCACGAACGTCCGGGCCGGTTCGTCCGGATCCCGAGATGTCAACGCCTGCATGAGAAGATCACGTCCGACCGCATACCAGTCGATCACCGCGGCACCAGCGGGCACCGGAATCGTGTCGTATCCGCGGTAGCGCCGCGTCTCCATCAGACGGTCGGCCGCCCAGCGATGGACGGCACCGACGTGTCCGAGGAGATCGGAAACATTCCAACCGGGACACGTTGGCACGGGCAGAGCGAGCGACTCCGACGTGGTTGCGGCGAGCCGATCGCTCTCCAGACGGATGGCTTCGAGCCAGCGTTCGGGTGTCACCTGTTGCAGGCTACCCTCAGCGCTGATCGGCGACCTGAACGTGCGGCGCCAACTGACGCAGGACGGGCAGAAGATGCTCGACGGGCGGCTGGAACGCCGCGTCATAGGTGGGACGCAGCCGACGCTCCTTGCCCTTGGAGTCCACCTGATTGGTGATGAGCACCAGCTTCTGAGTCCGGGTGGTGGTGCTGATCCCACCGGTCCGGTCGGTGCAGAGGTCGACGACCGCCACCGCGCCGACGATCGCCGACCACGGCACGAACTCGCGTCCGACGGTGGCGCCATTACGGTCGAAGGACATCTTCTCCTTGCCGCGTTTGGTGGCGACCACGAGGCGACCGGTCGATGCCAGCTGCTGTTGCACGGCCTGCTGGACGGCCGGGTCGAGAACAGTGTCCTCGACACTCACGTTCGTCCGGAACTCCACATGCGGGGCAAGTCTGCCGACGGCCTGACGGAACTCCTCGTAATTGTGGGAGTGGTTGAAGCACATGGTCGTTCCGTATTGCACGGGGCGACCGTTGGCGCCCCGCTCGCGCGACGTGACCACCAGCGAGGTCATCGGCCGTTTCGCCACATTGGTCTTGTGAGGATCGACCTTCGAGTACGCGCGCCTGTCGGAGACGAAATCCAGGGCACCGATCTGATCCCAGCTCAACTGGAACCGCGGAGCCCAGATTCCGGCTGCCGAGGCGGTGACCTGGGGCTTGCCGATCACCGACCGTGCTCCCCAGAGCGAGAGCAAGTACAACACGCCCAGGATGAACCCGACGAAGCCGAAGAAGAACACCCCGGCCACCGAACCCGCGGCCATGAAGACGAGGGCAAGCAGAAGCAGGAAGCCGACCACGCCGCCGAACACCCAGAAGGTGGTCCAACTCGGAGGCGCGGCGCCGACGATGCTCACCTCGGTCGCCATCGGGCGTGGCGCGGGCGGTGTCGGTTGCACCGCCGGAGTCGGCCACGCGTGTTGACTGGGAGCGGGCGTAGACGGGCCCGATGCTGCCGCCGGAGCCGGCTGCCCAGGTGGCACCGGCCAACCGGTCGGCACCGGCGGACTCCCCGGTGCCGGTCGCTTCCGGTAGTCGATCTTCTTCTCGGTCATCCGCGCCCCCGATGTCGCCGTCAGTTGAGAGTGCCCATCACAACATGCACGAGACGCAATTCTCAACCTCGGTGCCCTCGAGGGCCATCTGACGCAGTCGGATGTAGTAGAGCGTCTTGATTCCCTTGCGCCACGCGTAGATCTGTGCCTTGTTGACGTCACGGGTGGTGGCGGTGTCCTTGAAGAACAGCGTCAGGCTCAGGCCTTGATCGACATGCTGGGTGGCCGCGGCGTAGGTGTCGATGATCTTCTCGTAGCCGATCTCATAGGCATCCTGGTAGTACTCCAGGTTGTCGTTGTCCATGAACGGCGCCGGGTAGTAGACGCGACCGATCTTGCCTTCCTTACGGATCTCGACCTTGGCGGCGACCGGGTGGATCGAGCTGGTCGAATGGTTGATGTAGCTGATCGATCCGGTCGGCGGCACCGCTTGCAGGTTCTGGTTGTAGATCCCGTATTCGGCGACCGATGCCTTCAGCACCCGCCAGTCATCCTGGGTCGGGATGTGGATGTCGGCCTCGGCGAACATCTCTCGTACCCGCTGCGTCGCCGGCTCCCACACCTGCTCGGTGTACTTGTCGAAGAACTCACCGGTTGCATACGTCGACTTCTCGAAGCCGGCGAACGCTTTGCCGCGCTCGCGGGCGATGGTGTTCGACGCTTGCAGTGCGTGGAAGAGCACCGTGTAGAAGTAGATGTTGGTGAAGTCCACACCCTCCTCGGAACCGTAGAAGATCCGCTCCCGGGCGAGATAGCCGTGCAGATTCATCTGGCCGAGGCCGATCGCGTGAGAGTCGTTGTTGCCCTTCTCGATCGAGGGCACCGAGGTGATCGCCGTCTGGTCACTGACGGCGGTCAGGCCACGGATCGCGGTTTCGATGGTCGCGCCGATGTCGGGTGAATCCATCGTCTTGGCGATGTTCAGCGACCCGAGGTTGCACGAGATGTCCTTGCCCACATGGGAATAAGATAGGTCGTCGTTGAACGTCGAGGGCGTGGACACCTGCAGGATCTCCGAGCACAGATTGGAGTGGGTGATCTTGCCGTCGATCGGGTTGGCCCGATTCACCGTGTCCTCGAACATGATGTAGGGGTAGCCCGATTCGAACTGCAACTCGGCAAGGGTCTGGAAGAATTCCCGCGCCTTGATCTTCGTCTTGCGAATCCGCTTGTCCTCCACCATCTCGTGGTAGGTGTCGGTCACGTTGACGTCGGCGAACGGCTTGCCGTAGACACGTTCGACGTCGTACGGGCTGAACAGGTACATGTCGTCGTTGTTCTTGGCGAGCTCGAAGGTGATGTCGGGGATCACCACGCCCAGGCTCAGGGTCTTGATGCGGATCTTCTCATCCGCGTTCTCCCGCTTGGTGTCGAGAAAGCGGTAGATATCGGGGTGATGCGCATGCAGGTAGACCGCACCGGCACCCTGACGCGCGCCGAGCTGATTGGCATAGGAAAAAGAATCCTCGAGCAATTTCATGATCGGAATAACGCCCGACGATTGGTTCTCGATTTTCTTGATGGGCGCACCGTGCTCGCGGATATTCGACAGCAAAAGAGCGACACCACCACCGCGTTTGGACAGCTGCAATGCCGAATTGATCGACCGACCTATGGATTCCATGTTATCTTCTATTCTCAAAAGAAAACAAGAAACGGGCTCACCGCGCTGCTTTTTTCCCGAATTCAGAAATGTCGGAGTCGCCGGCTGGAAACGGCCTTCCATGATTTCGTCGACGAGATTGCGCGCCAGCGTCGTGTCACCGTCGGCCAGGGTCAACGCCACCATGCAGACGCGATCCTCGAACCTCTCGAGGTATCGCTTGCCATCGAAGGTCTTCAGCGTGTAGCTGGTGTAGTACTTGAATGCGCCGAGGAAGGTCGGGAATCGGAACTTCTTGGCGTACGCGTGCCCGAAGAGAAGCTTGACGAATTCACGGTCGTAGCGTTCGAGAACCTCGGGCTCGTAATAATTCTCCTCGATGAGGTAATCGAGTTTCTCGTCGAGGTCGTGGAAGAACACCGTGTTCTGGTTGACGTGCTGCAGGAAGTACTGATGCGCCGCCTCGCGGTCCTTCTCGAACTGGATACGACCGTCGGCGTCGTACAGGTTCAGCATCGCGTTGAGCGCGTGGTAATCGAGTTCGCCCGGATCGTGTCCGGCCGGTCCCGCGTGCACGCCGGACTTGCTCGCCGAGGTGGTGGTGTCGGTGGTCACGTCGGAGACAGAAGTGGTGGGCGACACGGAGACTCTCCTGTTGGTGGGTGTCGAACGGGTGATGGGCGTGCTGGTTGGTGGACGTGCTGGCTGATGGGACCGTGGGGTGGGGTGCGAACCCCTCACCCGCACACGATAGGCGTGGGGTCTGACATTTCCGGTTCACGCAGTTCGGCGACCATGGTGGCGCCGAACTCCGCCAGTCCCTCACGGACCCGGGTGACGTCGTGCTCGGTCCCCATCAATTCGAATCGATAGAGGTAGGGCACCGAGCACTTGCGCGCGATGATGTCGCCGGCAAGGCAGTACTCCTCGCCGAAGTTGGTGTTGCCGGCCGCGATCACCGCACGGATGCGCGAGCGGTTGCGGGGGTTGTTGAGGAAGCGGATGACCTGCTTGGGGACGAAGCCACCGCCGACCATCGAGGAGGACTTACCGCCCCCATAGGTGGGACAGATCAACACGTACGGCTGGTCGACCTCGAAGGAACCGATCCTGCCTGCGGCGTTCCCGGCCTCTGCGCTCCCGGCCTCTGCGTTCCCCGCGTTTGGGCCGCCCCGGTCGATCAGCGGGATGCGCACCGCGGGCAGCCGCAGCTTCTCGACGAAACGATGGGTGTTCTCCGACACCGAGGAGAAATACACGATGAGCGGCGGTGTGCCGGTCGGCCGTTCCACCATCTCTCCCACCGCCCTGCCGGATCGTGAACGGCCATCTGCGGCCGCTGAGGTCTTCTTCTCGAAAGTTGTGGTCCGGTTGCCTGCCCCGGAATCACTCACAGGGCAGGCAACCGCGTCCACGTGCTGCGCGCGAGCCCGGCCGATCCCGACTTCCCCTCCGGATCGGCATTGGCGATCGCGTCAGGCAGCGGCGGCGGCGAGGGCCTTGATGCGGTCCGGGCGGAAGCCCGACCAGTGGTCGTCGCCGACGACGACAACCGGTGCCTGCAGGTACCCGAGTGCCATGACGTAGTCGCGCGCCTCGTCGTCCTGACTGATGTCGACGACCTCGTACTCCAGGCCATGCTTGTCCAGGGCCTTGTAGGTCGCATTGCACTGCACGCACGCCGGCTTGGTGTAGACGGTGATTGCCATTCGCAGAACGCTCCTCGTGTCACGTGATGATCAGCAGATGCTCGTCGGTCGGGTATGGTCACGGACCCCTCAGAGCCCGATTTCCCAGCGTGAAGATCGTGACGCAGGTCACTGCGTGTATCGAACTTCTCCTACCGCTACGGCACTCTCGCGTCTCGGTCCGGCTGGTGTTGAGAACACTACACCTAGTGTCTGACATTTCCGAGTACCACTAGAAGTTGTGAATCACATTCATGAAACTCGCTGGTCGCGGCAGGTACGCAATCTCAAATCCCGGCGTGTCCAGGACGCGTTGGGCGTGTCGCACCCGGTGGTGATACCGACGACCGGACGCCGGCCACCGGAGACGCCGCGAGGCGCGCCCGGAGCAGATCCGGGACACGCCTCGTGGATGCCTACGAGCGACGACGTCAGACGCGTGCGGGCACCTGATCGGCCAGCACCCGCACCGCGCCGACCACATCGTCGATCACCTCGGCCGGCAGCGCACCGTCGGCGAGGCCGGCGGTCGCCAACCCGAAGTCGATGTCCTCGACGACGCGTCCGCCGGCGATGCCGACGGCCTTGCGGGTGTCCTCACGCGACCAGGTTCCGGCATAGCGACCCAGCGCGGCCCCGATGACGCCGACCGGCTTCTCGGTCATCGCGCCCTGACCGTAGGGACGCGACAGCCAGTCGATGGCGTTCTTCAGGACCGCCGGGATGGTGCCGTTGTACTCGGGCGTCGCGATGAGGACCGCATCGGCCGCGGCGACGTCCTCGCGCAGCGCCACCACGGCAGCGTCGAGGTCACCGGCATCGATGTCCTCGTTGTAGAACGGCAGGCGGTCCAGGCCCTCGACGACGGTCACCGTCACACCGGCCGGCGGGTTGTCGGCGGCCGCCTGGGCCAGGCGACGGTTGATCGAGTCGCGGCGCAGGCTGCCCACCAGGGCGACGACGGTAACGATCGAATCGGTCATGTTGCTCCTCCTATGGTCAAAACAAGTTGATAGAATCAACCGGACCACGGTCCGAATATTTCGCCACGGCGTCAAGAGTTAGGTTCATCACGTGTCCGACGAGCAGAACGCGATTCCTCTGCATCTCACCGCACCGGGTGAGACCGAACGCGCCGATGCAGCCCGCAACCGCCGGCTGTTGCTGGCCGCGGCCAAGAACCTCATCGACACCCGCGGCGCGGCCGCGGTGACCATGGATGCCGTCGCCGCGGAGGCCGGTGTCGGCAAGGGCACCGTGTTCCGTCGGTTCGGTAGCCGGACCGGACTCATGCATGCCCTCCTCGATCACTCCGAATCCGAATTGCAGCAGGCGTACCTGTCCGGTCCGTCCCCGCTCGGCCCGGGCGCGCCGCCCCTCGACCGGCTGCTCGCCTACGGCCGGGCCCGGCTGAAGATGACCACCGATCACCTCGACATCCTGCTCGAGGCCGGCGCCGACAACGGCGAGTTCATGAAGCACCCGGTCTGGCGCTCGTCGACGCAACACATTCAGATCCTGTTGCGCCAGATGGGATTCGGTGATCAGGTCGACGCGCTCGCGATCGCGATCCAGGCTCCCCTCGGAGCGTCTGCGGTCGCCCACCTCACCGAGGTCGTCGGCCTCGATCTCGCGACCATCGCCGACCAATGGGAACACTTCATCCGCACCCTCGCCGCCGGCATCGGCCCGCGCTGAGACCGCGTGCGCGAGTTCTGCTCGGCGCGCACGAAACCCGTCACCGAATTAGCCTGGGAGGGGTCAGGTGAAAGGAAGTCAGCGTGAAGGCGATCATCATCGGTGCCGGTATGGGTGGGCTCAGTGCAGCCATCGCCCTGAAGAAGCTCGGCGTGGATATCGAGGTCTACGAACAGGTCACGGAGAACAAGCCGGTCGGTGCCGCGATCTCGGTGTGGTCCAACGGTGTCCTGTGCCTCAATCACCTCGGCCTCGAGAACGAGGTCGCCGAACTCGGCGGCATCGTCGAGACGATGAGCTACGTCGACGCCCACACCGGTGAGACCATGTGTCGCTTCTCGATGCAGCCTCTCATCGACGAGGTCGGCCAGCGCCCGTATCCGGTGGCGCGGGCCGAACTGCAGCTGATGCTGATGAAGGCCTACGGCATCGACGACATCCACTTCGGCAAGAAGATGGTGTCGGTCAGCGACGGACCCGATGCCGCCACCGTCGAATTCGCCGACGGCAGCACCGATTCGGCCGACCTGGTCATCGGGGCCGATGGTGCGAAATCACTGACACGCGAGTACGTGCTCGGCGGCCCGGTCACCCGCCGCTACGCCGGCTACGTCAACTTCAACGGTCTCGTCGCCGTCGACGACGAGATCGGCCCGGCGACGGAGTGGACCACCTACGTCGGTGACAGTCGGCGCGTTTCGGTGATGCCCATCGCCGGTGACCGCTTCTACTTCTTCTTCGACGTCCCGATGCCCGAAAGTGTTCCCTTCGAACGGGGAACGGCGCGGGAGGTCCTTGCCGAGGAGTTCGCCGACTGGGCCCCCGGGGTCCAGAAACTGATCGAGACACTCGATCCGGCGACGACCAACCGGGTCGAGATCCTCGACCTCGACCCGTTTCACACGTGGGTCAAGGGACGTGTCGCCGTGCTCGGCGATGCCGCCCACAACACGACACCCGACATCGGTCAGGGCGGCTGCTCGGCGATGGAGGATGCCGTGGCACTGCAATTCGCCTTCGCCGACCATCCCGACGACGTTCATGCCGCGCTCGCCGAGTACGAGAAGACCCGCGCCGAGCGGGCGGGAGATCTCGTCCTGCGCGCACGGAAACGATGCGATGTCACTCACGGCAAGGATCCGGAGAAGACCTCGCAGTGGTACGCCGAACTGCGAGACGAGGACGGTACCAACATCATTCGCGGTATCGTCGGCAACATCATGGGTGGTCCGGTCACGCCGGTGTGACGTGCCGGCCGGGCCGATCGGTGCTCTGACCCGCCCGACCTCCGCCGGCTCAGTTCTCCGGTTCCGGCACGGCCCGACCCGACGGATCCGCCGCGATACCGTCATGGGCCACCAACGCATCGTGACGCGACAGTGTCGGGCCCGCGACGAGCAGCGACGCGACGGCCCAGGGTACCGGCGCCGGGGTCGTACCGAGTCCGAGCACCTGCGCCGTGGCCATGTCCGCGACGCCGAACCGGACACCCGAATCATTCAGGTAGAACAACGATTCCGTGCGGGTGCTGTCGTCTTCATTGCCGGTCGTCTGGATGAACTCACCCGAGCCCGCGGGCAGGTACACCTCGTCGATCAGCGGCCCGGGACCGTCGGCGCCGGCCGGTGTCACCACTTCGACTCCCGCGGACAGCGGAAGTCCACGTCCGAGGAGCAGGGAAGTCCGCGCCGTCGGGTCCGCGGAGCCGCGTGACCATACCGAACACATCATCGGAGCCGTTGCCGATGACACCAGATGTGGTGCGTGCGAGGGAAATTCGGTTACCGGCAGCGAATCGCTGCGGGGTGCGGCGTTGACCGAGGCCGGCGACCGGGTCGGCACCTCGGCCGGGCTGCCGGGATCGGCCAGCCGCAGCATCTCCGCGGTGGCCTCGCCGATCGGCTGGACGGACTCGGTGAGCACGACGTAGTAGTCGAGATGACCGTTCACCCCGACGGTGCGGATCACCGAGCCCACCGACACGTCGGGAATTGGCAGGTCCGAGGGCGTTCCGGCGCCACCGATCCGCGGCACGGCCAACGGGGCCACCTCGGGCAGGGTGTTGAGGACACCGACGCCGACCGGGCGGGGCGTCTCATCAGCGAGACCGAACGCCCGCGTCACGGCGGCGTCGTACATGTCGACCTCGGCGCGTACCGGTACCGAATGCTCACCGCGGACCACCTGGTAGACCAGAAACGTTGCCCGACCATCGGTCACCAACACCGCGTCCTGCGGTCCGGCCGGTGCGATCTGTGCACCGGTGGCCGGCCGGTCGGCGATGACCGCCAGCCGACGCGTGGTGTCCTCACCGGATCCGGGGCGGTCGCACACACTCCACACCGACGTGTCGCGGTGCGCGCTGGCGGGCAGGGCGGCCGGCGCCCCCGGGATCCCGAGCAGCGGACCCCGCGGATACGCCGACAACGCCGAGTCGGCAACCGACTTCGGTGCGCTGTCACTGCCTGTGATCAGTCGGGCCGAGGCCAGATTCAGTACCGGATGCACCTTCTCGTCGACGACGACGTACATCCCACCGCTCTGTTTGCCGACCAGGATCGATGCCTGTCCCACCGTCCCCTGTGGACGGATCAGGCCCCAGATGCCGAATCCGGCCAGTGCCAACACCGTCAGGACGGTGCCGAGCGCAAGTGCCCGCACGGAAGCGCGCATGGGGTCGTGCAGCATCCGGGCGTCGCGCCGGACCAGGGCGTGCTCCAGTCGGCTGAGCAGGAAACGATAGCCGTTGACCTGCGCCTTGGTCGTCAATTGCCGCGCCATCGACCCCCACCCCCCGATCCACACACCGCGCCGATACCTGATCAGACGCATCCCGAGCCCGATCGGTTCCCGTCGGCGGGCTCGAATGTCGAACTGCGCCAACACCGGTTCACCCGGTCGGTGAGGTAGTAGCCTAGCCGATACATCAGCGCCGTGAGGCGGGGAGCAGGGGGACCATGATGACACTCGTTGACGCGCCGTCGGCTCCGGACGCCGATGTGCGCACCGATCCGCCCATCGCACATCGCCGTGATCGCATTCGCAGGACACCGATCCCGACCACCGTGGTCGTCGGCGAGGTCCTGCTGTTCGTCGGGCTGGCGGTCTGGGCGGCGTCGGGCTCACGGTGGGGATGGGTCGCCCTGGCGATCCTCGCGGTGGTGTGCCTGACCCTTGTGCCGTGCCGTGGTGGGATCTCCCCGATGTCCCGGCTGGGACGCCGGATCTCGTTCACCTGGACGCGGGCCCGACGACGCTCGACCGATCTGATCCCGGCACCGTTCGACATCCCACCGGCCCGGCAGACCCCCGCCGGCGCGGGATGCGCACCCGACGCCGAGACCCCCATCGGCGCACGCTGGGTCGGCCACACCCTGATCACCGCGATCCGCGTTCATCCGTGCGGGCCCGATACCACGTTCCTCACCCCGGACTCCGCGACGCCGCGCGACCCATGGGGACAACAGATCCCACTCGAGGTGCTGGCCGAGTGCATCGATCCCTACGACATTCCGCTGGCATCGATCGACATCGTCGGGCACGGTGGCCGCGCCTGGGGCCGGGACCGCGCCGCGGCGGCTTATCGCGCCACGCTGGGTCCGCTGCCGGCCACCGCCCTGCGTACCACCGTGGTGATCTTGCGACTGGATCCCCGGGACTGTCCGGACGCCATCGCCCGACGCGGCGGCGGTGCGGTGGGTGCGTTGCGTGCGGCGACGATCACCACCCGTCGGGTCATCGCGCGCCTCGCCGAGCAGGGACTGACCGTTTCGGCGTTGTCGGCCGCCGAGATCTCCTCGGTCACCGATCAACTCACCGGCGGTTGTTCCCCCGACGAGGTGACCGAGGCCTGGAATGAGGTGAGCTCGATGCGCCTGCACATGTGTGTGGCCGCGGTCGAGCCGACGACGCTGGTCGAGGTCGCCACGCGTGTGTGGGCGATGCCGGCTGCGGCCACCACCCTGACCATCCGGCTGTCCCGAAACGCCGCCGGCGGACTCCGGGTCGCCGGGCTGGTGCGCCTCGATGACCATCGCGGCGGCCCCGATCTGCCGCGTGGGCACCGGCATCGGGGCCTTGCGCCGTTGCCCGGCAACCAGTTCGACGCCTTCACCGCGGGTGTGCCGATGGCCTCGTCGTCGCGGTTGCACCGGTTGCTGCCCGCACTCGAGGGTGCCGACGCGCAGGCCGCCCTGTGCCGGATGCAGATCCCGGCAGCGGGTTGCGGGCAACTCGTCGGCGCGGACCGGTCCGGCCGCGCGGTCGCGGTGCCGCTCGCCGGACCGGGAATCGGCACCGTCATGCTGTCCGGTGACCAGACGTTGTTGGCGCAGACGGTCCTTAGGACCGTCGCCACCAACATCCCGGTGATCGTCCGTGCGGCCGACCCGCTGCGATGGCGCGGGCTCGTCGAGGCCGTTGGCGCACCCCATCTCCTGACGTTCGCCGATCACCGGAGACCGGTGGGGGCGGGACTGCGGGTGGAGGTCTTCGACGGCGTGAACGCCCCCGCGGGCGCACCCGACCCGGGGTGCACCCGCTTCGTCGTGATCGCCCACTCCGACGTGGCCGCCGCAGCCCGGGCGGACGTCGCGCTGATTCAGAATCCCACTGCGCCGCAGCGGGTCTCAGTGCTCACCGGCCGACATCGCACCGAGGTGACGATGGTCGCCACCGCCGCGGAACAGGCGTTGTACGCCGGAAGTCACTGAGCGCGGATCGGCACCAGCGCCCGGAAGAACACCGCGCGCGCGGAATCGGCGCGTACCACCACATCCGGGTCGGAGTCGGCCAGCCATGCCGCCCGTCCCGCGGGCACGGTGATCGGCGCCCCGCCCTGCGGCCGGACCTCGATCTGCCCGGAGAGCACCGCGAGGATCTGCGGCCCGGGCATGTCGAAGCTGATGGACGCCGGCTGGGTCATGCCGGTCCCGTCGAGTTCGATTCGGGAGAGCCGGAATTCGGGTGCGGGTGTCAGATAGATGCGTTCGGCACCGACCGTTCGGATCGCCGGGATCAGGTCGTCGACGTCGACCGGGGTGAAGTCGAGAACCCGTAGCAATTCCGGCACGTCGATGTGTTTGGGCGTCAATCCGCCGCGCAGCACGTTGTCGGAGTTGGCCATGATCTCCACCCCGGTGCCCTCGAGGTAGGCGTGCAGGTTCCCGGAGGGTAGGTAGATCCCCTGTCCCGGTGTCAGGTGGACCCGGTTGAGCAGCAGCGACGCCAATACCCCGGGGTCGTTCGGGTACATCTCACCCAGTTGCAGGGCGGTGCGCAGTTCGGCGCCGAATGCGCTGCGTCCCGATTCCAGCAGGGTGACCGCCGCCGACAGCACCGGCGGCATCAACGCGCCGATGGTCTGTTCCGGTAACGTCAGCCAGGTGGTGAACAGCGCTCGCAGCCCGCTCGAATCGGGTTGACCGGCAAGCATTCCCAGATAGGGGTCCAGCTCGCTCACCTGAAGTTCGCGCAGTAGTGCGATGGTGGCGGCGGTCGCGCGGAAACCGGCCAGCGCATCGAACTCGCTCAACGCGACGACGAGTTCGGGTTTGTGCCATGGATCGCGGTAGTTGCGGTCGCGGGCGTCGATCGGCAACCCGATCGCGTTCTCCCGTTCGAATCCCTCGCGGGCCTGCTCCGAGGACGGATGCGCTTGCAGCGACAGCGGTTCCTCGGCGGCGAGAACCTTCAGCAGGAACGGCAGTCGGCCTCCGAAGGCGGTGGCGGTGGGGCCCCCCAGGGCCGCCGGCCGGTCGGCATCGATGGCGGTCAGCAGGTCGGTCTCCGAGACGCCGTCGGCGGTCAGTACCGATGCGGGTCCGGCACTGTGAGCGCCGAACCACAATTCGGCCTCGGGGTGAGGGGACGGTACCGGCCGACCCCGGAGCGATGCGATGGCGGTCCGCGAACCCCACGCGTACGTCCTGAGATTACCCTCGAGGACCCTCATCGGCGCCCGGCCTCGGTCAGACGCAGATACACCGCGGCCATCTCGATACGCAGCATGAGCACCAGCAAAGACGTGAGATCTGCCGGCACGTCGGCGCGGTCGGCGCGGGTACCCGGCCACAATGGTGCAGCGGATGCCGTTGCGCCGGAGTCGATGTCGTCACCATCACCGACCACCACCTCTGCGGTGGGGATGCCTTCGATGCGGCGACGGGTGTGCCATTCGCGGGAGGCGGATGTGGTCACCACCACCCGCGGCGGTGCATCCGGCCGCGGTCCGTCGATTTGCGGATCGTAGAAGATGTCATCGGCCGGTGACGACGATCCGGCGTCGGCCCACTGATCGCGGGCCACCCGTCCGATGTCGGCCAGATCGAGTGCCGCACCGGCGATTCCCGTCACTGCAAACATCACCCCCGAAGCTCGCCCGGCCAGCGCCGTCGTCGCCGGGGAATCCCCCGACCACACCATCGGCCCGTCACCGAGTCGCGCTGCCAGCATTTTCGCATGATTGTGGAATGTTTCCCGGCCCGGATGGTCGGCGGCCGCCTCGTCGTCGAGCGCGTCGGCGATGTCGGCGACCTCCGGTGCCGTCCCGGTGAACCGCACCTGCCCCATGGAGGTCAGGACGGCGAGCAGGATCGCGACGAATCCGGCGAATCGAAACCGTGGGTCGACGTCGATCCGCGGCGAGAGGTTGATTCCGTTGCCGCCCAGAGCATCCCGCAGGGGTCCCTCCACCGGTGCCGCGATCACGACTTCAGCACGTCGCCGCAGGGCGCGCGCGGCGGCGTCGGCGAGGATCATGTCGCCGCCGTCGTCGCCGGCCAGCACGACCACGTCGAGCGGTCCGATCCATCCGGGGAGTCCGGGCGCGGAGACGATCGGTACGTCGATGCGGGTGGCCATCACCGCGGTGATCATCGCGGTGGCCGCGGCCGCGGCGCCGCCTCCCGGACTGACCACCACGACACTGCGCGGGCGGAGTTCGGCGAGTGACTCGGTGACGCCTTCGCGGATCGCCTCGGCCACTGACCGCACCTGGGCACCGGCAAGGGCGGCCGCATGCAGCAGGCCTTCGGAATCCGCCGCGATCAGTTCCTCGACGTCGTCGAGATCGGTGGCACCGGTTCGCATGATCACCACAGTAGTCAGCCGGTCACGCCTTCGACCACCAATGGTCAGTCGACGGGGTCCGGCAGCACCCGGAGGTGTCCGCGTCGACCGGGCCGCGGCGTAGTCGGGGCGCGACGACGCTCGGTGTCGTTGGGGACCTCGGGGCGGCCGGTGGCCCGGTGTCGTCCGTGCCGGGGATCGTCGAATCCGTCGAGCGCATCGGGATGGGCCACATCGGCGGCGATCCGGCCGGCCCGTCCGCCGGTGCTGGCCTCACGGACGGCCTCGGCCAGGGCGGTCAGTTCGTAGTCCTCGGCGAGGGGCGTGGAGAATCCGCGCTCGCTGCGCAGCATCTCCCAGCCTCGCGGCACGGTGATCCGTCGGGCGTGCTCGTCGCAAAGGTCCCAGGAGTGCGGTTCGGCCGAGCCGGCCAAGGGGCCGATCACCGCGGTCGACTCCGCGTAGACGAACGTCAGCGTAGCCACCGCGGAGCGGGTGCAGCCGGGCCTGCAGCACTGTCGGGGAAGCTTCACGTCCATGAGGTTAGCCCTGCGCGGATCGAACGTGGACCCCGACACGCGCGCAGAGGGTCAGACCGCCACGAGACATCGGGCACGCACGCTCCTACACTCACGCCATGCGTATCGATGGATTCCGTCCGGATCGGGCCGAACGGGGCGGCCCGGCGAGCGGCGGTGGCCGCCGACCACCGCGGCGGGAGCGGCGTGGGCGGGGTCTGCGCACCCCGTTGTTGCCGACCACGGTCCCCGCGTGGCGCAGCAAGTCCGACGAATTCGACGCCGTCGCACTCGAGGCGTTTGCCGAGATCGACCGACGCTGGCACGACGAGCTGATCGGTCTCGACATTTCGGTCGACGACATCCCGCGCATGTTGCCGCGCGATCCCGAGACGGTGGCGTGGCCCGATGAGGTCACCGCCGACGGCGCGGTTCCACTCGCACGACTCATCCCGGCAGGGGTGGACGTCCACGGACAACCGACTCGCGCACAGATCATCCTGTTCCGTCGACCACTGGAAAGTCGCGCCCGCCGGGACACGGAGTTAATCGATCTGGTTCACGAGGTGCTCGTCCAGCAGGTGGCCACTCACCTCGGCGTCGACGAGGACACCATCGACCGAGGGCTCGATTGATCGGCGCGACCCCGTAGTCGGCGAGGACTCGTAATCGGCGCGGACTCCGTCCGCGCGTACTCACCGGAGCGGGTTGGGTAGTTCACCACCACCGCGTCGGGCGCGCCTCGTCTGCACGACGAGGAGCGAGCTTGCGAGCGATGTGACGAGAGGAAGACGTGGTGTGCTCAGCCCGGTGAGCATGCGACGGCGGAGCCGGCGCCAACAAGCACCGAGCCGTCGCAATCAAACAATTCCGCGCTTGAGGCGTCGTCGTTCGCGTTCGGAGAGGCCGCCCCAGATCCCGAAACGTTCGTCGTTGCCGAGGGCATATTCCAGGCATTCCGCTTTGACCTCGCATCCGGAGCAGATGCGTTTGGCCTCGCGGGTGGAGCCGCCCTTCTCCGGGAAGAAGGCTTCGGGGTCGGTCTGGGCACAGAGTGCGCGTTCCTGCCACTGTTCCTCGACGTTGTCGAAGAGATCGTCAAAGTCGTTGGGCACCAACGAGAGATGACGACGCGGCCCGGATTCATCGGCCGGGGCGACGTCACGCACGGGGCTCAGGTACGACTCGTCCACCGGACCGAGCGAGTGATACAACCCGTCGTCGTCGGTCTCACTGGCGGGTCGCGAAAGGTCTTGTGGTTCAAGGGGATTGCCGATCGGATTGTCGAATACCATCGCCGGCGCCTCCTGCCTGGGAAGTTGTTCTTCTTCTGCTTGTTCGCGCCACGGCGTCACTGCCGCGTCACCCCATCCACCGAATTCATCATCTGTCGTTCGTCACCACGTGCCAGGCGTTCGGCCTGGGACCCCCATTTCGCGAGTGCCGCCAGAGCGATCATCGGATCGAACACCCGATCGAAACTGCCTCTCGTTCAGCAATTCTCGATCTCGAACCGAAAATGACACTGATGTGATTACACACGCTGGCGACCACTCCGGTCAAGCCGAGTGGAAAATCTTCTTCATACCACCGGTTCTCCGAAACGCGAGTTACGACACGTTCGGCATGGGTTTCGTCACCAATCTCACACATCGTGGCGACCCCACCACACGATCCCGTTGGGGTCGTGAGCCTGCACCCGCGGATCACCACGGGCCGTATAGGTCTACCCGAACGTATACGCCCACCCGATGGCGGGGTACGGGTCGCCGACGCGATCACTACAGTGGATCGCTGTGAAGGTGACCGTTCTCGTCGGTGGCGTCGGTGGCGCACGTTTCCTGCTCGGCGTCCGCGAGCTCCTCGGGCCGACGCCGTTTCCCCCGGCGGCCGACCCGGGCGAGGCCGCTCCGGAGGCCTCCGCCCATGAGATCACCGCGATCGTCAACGTCGGCGATGACGCATGGATGCACGGGGTGCGCATCTGTCCCGATCTGGACACGTGCATGTACACCCTGGGCGGCGGTATCGACACCGAGCGCGGATGGGGGCGCCGCGACGAGACCTGGAATGCCAAGGACGAGCTCGCGGCCTATGGTGCGGACCCGGATTGGTTCGGTCTCGGCGACCGTGACCTGGCAACGCATCTGATCCGGACGCAGATGCTGGCGGCCGGTTACCCGCTCTCCGATGTCACTGCGGCCCTGTGCAAACGGTGGCAACCCGGGGTGCGTCTGTTGCCGGCGACCGATGACCGGCACGAGACCCACGTCCGGGTGGCCGCACCGGGTGGCACCGGACCCGACGATCAGATCGCCATCCATTTCGAGGAGTGGTGGGTTCGCTATCGGGCGAAGATCCCGACCTTCGGGTTCGCGACCCTCGGGCACGACGACACCCGGGCGGCGCCGGGTGTGCTGGATGCGATCACCGATGCCGACGTCGTGATCCTGGCGCCGAGCAACCCCGTCGTCAGCATCGGGATGATCCTGACCGTCCCGGGGGTGCGCAGCGCCCTGCGCACCACCTCGGCCCCGGTGGTCGGGGTGTCTCCGGTGATCGACAACCGGCCCCTGCGGGGCATGGCCGATGAGTGCCTCTCGGTGATCGGGGTCGAGACCTCGGCGGAGGCCATCGCCGCGCACTACGGACCGCGCAGCGGCAACGGGCTTCTCGACGGCTGGTTGATCGCCGACGGCGACGACGCGGCGGTCGAGGGGATCTCGATCGGGTCGGCGCCGCTGCTGATGAGCGATCCGATCACGACCGCACACATGGTGCGGGCGGCGTGCGCGCTGGTCGGCGTCGACACCCCGGCGGTGCGCGGATGACCACACGCGACCACCGGGCGAGCGGGGCCATCTCGATCCAGCCGGTCACCGGTCTGCGCGAGTTCGGCCCGCATTCCGACCTCGCCGCCGAGATCCTGACTGCCGCACCATGGTTGACCAACGGTGATGTCGTCGTGGTGACGAGCAAGGTGTTCTCCAAGATCGAGGGACGGATGGTGGTGGCACCCACCGACCCCGAGGAGCGGGATGCGTTGCGGCGCCGTCTCGTCGAACAGGAATCGGTCCGGGTGATCGCGCGCAAGAACCGCACCCTGATCACCGAGAACCGACTCGGCCTGGTTCAGGCGGCCTCGGGCATCGACGGGTCGAACGTGCCGACCGATTCCTTGGCGCTGCTGCCGGAGGATCCGGATGCCAGTGCCCGGCGATTGCGGGAGGCGTTGGGCGCCCGCGGGTTCGACGTCGCGGTGATCGTCACCGACACCATGGGGCGGGCGTGGCGGACCGGGCAGACCGACGTCGCGATCGGGTCGTCGGGCATCGCGGTCAGCCATCCGTATGAGGGCGGCGTCGACTCCTACGGCAACCCCCTCCTGGTGACCGACATCGCGGTCGCCGACGAGATCGCCGCGGCCGCCGATCTGGTCAAGGGCAAACTGGCGGGTGTTCCGGTGGCGGTGGTGCGCGGCCTGAGCGTCACCGACGACGGGTCGGCCGCCACCGACCTGATCCGGCCGATCGCCGAGGATCTCTTCCACCTCGGCACCGCCGAGGCCATCGAGCAGGGGCGCCGTGAGGCACTGCTGACCCGACGGTCGGTGCGGTCGTTCGACACGCGCGCGGTGTCACCCGAGGACATCCGTGCCGCCTGTGCCGACGCGCTGACCGCGCCGGCGCCGCACCACACCCATCCGGTGCGGTTCGTGTGGTTGCGCGATCCGGCACGGCGCACCGCCCTGTTGGAGGCGATGACGCGGCGGTGGCGGTCGGATCTGACCGCCGATGACAAGACCCCCGATTCCATCGAGGCCCGACTCCGGCGCGGCCGGATCCTCTACGACGCGCCAGAACTGGTGATCCCGTTCCTCGTCGCCGACGGCGCGCACGAGTATCCCGACCCGCGTCGCAACGAGTGCGAGCACACCATGTTCACCGTCGCCGCCGGAGGTGCGGTCAACGCCTTGCTGGTGGCGTTGTCGGTGCGCGGCCTCGGCAGTTGCTGGGTCGGTTCGACCATCTTCGCCGCCGACGTCGTGCGCGATGCCCTCGATCTCGGTTCGTCGTGGGAACCGTTGGGCGCCATCGCGATCGGCCATCCCACCGAGGAACTGTCGGTGCGCTCACCCGCGCCGGTCGACGAGTGGCTGGTGGAACTGTGAGTGCCGCGTCGTTGCATGCGTCGGCGGTGGAATTGCTGAGCGGATGGTCGGCCCCCGACGCCGCGCAGGATGCCCTGCGGCACACCTATCTGGCTTTCCTGGCCGCCACCGACGACGCCTGTCTGCGGGCCTGCGCGGCCGGTCATCTGACGGCGTCGGCGATCGTCTTCGACGCCGCGCGTGAGCACGTGCTGCTGACACTGCATCCGCGCGTGGGGAAATGGGTTCAGCTCGGCGGTCATTGCGAACCCGACGACGAGTCCGTCACCGCGGCGGCCCGACGCGAGGCGCGCGAGGAGTCCGGGATCGGCGACCTGGAGATCACCGGTGGGCTCGTCGCGCTGCACACTCACCCGATCACCTGCTCGCTCGGCGTGCCGACCCGCCACCTCGACATGCAGTTCGCGGTAGTCACCGCACCGACCGCGACGGGCGCCCCGCCGCCGATCGAGTGCAGTTCCGAATCGGTCGACCTGCGCTGGTGGCCGGTCGACGCACTACCCGACGCCGTCGACGACGTGACCGTGCCGGCATTGATCGGCGCTGCGCTGAGGCACTGAACCGCTGAGGCACTGAACCACTGAGGCACTGAACCACAGCGCCCGGACGCGCCTAGACGCGGATGTTCTTGCCGACGGTGACGACGCCGCCGGCGCTGACCGCATACTTCGCGCGATCGGCCTCGAGGTCGACGCCGAGTTGTTCACCCTCACCCACGACGACGTTCTTGTCGAGGATCGCGTGACGCACGACTGCGCCCTTGCCGATCCGCACGCCCGGCATCAGCACGCTGCCCTCCACCACCGCGCCGTCCTCGATCATGACGTTGGCCGAGAGCACCGATGTGGACACCGACGCGGCCGAGACGATACAACCGGCCCCGACCACCGAGTCCTGGGCGTGGCCGCCCTGAACGAACTTGGCGGGCGGCAGATGCAGCGTCTCGCCGCGAATCGGCCATCGCCGGTTGTAGAGGTTGAACACGGGGTGGACCGACACCAGATCCATGTGGGCGTCGTAGAAGGCGTCGAGGGTACCGACGTCGCGCCAGTACCCCTTGTCGCGTTCGGTGGCTCCGGGGACCTCGTTGTCGGCGAAGTCGTACACGTAGGCGCTGCCCTGCGAGACGAAGGCGGGGATGATGTCGCCGCCCATGTCGTGATCGGAGTCGGAGTCGGCGGCATCGGCACGGATGGCCTCGACGAGCGCCTCGGTGGTGAACACGTAGTTGCCCATCGACGCGAAAGTGACCTCCGGATCGTCGGGCGTCCCGGGAGGATCCGACGGCTTCTCGAGGAACCGGGTGATCAACCCCGAATCGTCGGAATCGATGCAGCCGAAGGCGGTCGCCTCCGCGCGCGGAACGCGGATGCCCGCAACGGTCACGTCGGCACCGGAATCGATGTGGGCCTCGACCATCTGCGACGGATCCATCCGGTACACGTGGTCGGCGCCAAAGACCACGATGTACTCGGGCTGCTCGTCGTGGATGAGGTTCATCGACTGGAAGATCGCATCGGCACTGCCGGTGTACCAGCGCGGCCCGAGCCGCTGCTGGGCGGGAACCGGCGTGATGTATTCGCCGTGAAATCCCGATGACCACCAGGTCTGGCTGATGTGGCGGTCGAGCGAATGCGACTTGTATTGCGTCAGAACGCAAATGCGTTCGTAACCGGCGTTGACCAGGTTGGACAGGACGAAGTCGATCAACCGGTACGCGCCGCCGAACGGAACCGCCGGTTTCGCACGGTCCATCGTCAGGGGGTACAGGCGTTTTCCCTCACCGCCGGCGAGGACGATTCCGAGCACATGCGGCTGTGATCTCACACTCACAAACTTAACCGTCAACACCCGCCCCGGCCAGATGAACACACCACCTCGTCGGTGTGAGCTTGCGGGCGCACCGACGACTTGGCGCACTTCGATGGCGAAGAGCCGTCGCGGGCACTAGCGTCTCTAGCCATGCGGGTGGCGATGATGACACGGGAGTATCCGCCCGAGGTCTACGGTGGGGCCGGTGTCCATGTGACCGAGTTGGTCAGGCATCTACGCGATCTCGTCGACGTGGACGTGCACTGCATGGGCGCCCCCCGCGACACCGCCGAGGTCTACTCCCCCGACCCCGGACTGGCCGGCGCGAACGCCGCGATCACCACGTTGTCGGCGGATCTGCGGATGACCGTCGGGGCCGCCGGAGCCGACCTGGTGCACTCCCACACCTGGTACACCGGGCTCGCCGGGCACCTGGCCGGTGCGCTCTACGACGTGCCACATGTGCTGACCGCACACTCACTGGAGCCGATGCGGCCGTGGAAGGCCGAACAACTCGGCGGCGGGTACCGGGTGTCGAGTTGGGTCGAACGCAACGCCGTTGAATATGCCGATGCGGTGATCGCCGTCAGCACCGGAATGGCGGGCGATGTCTGCGCCACCTATCCGCGCCTCGATCCGGAGCGAGTTCACGTGGTGCGCAACGGAATCGACACGACGCAGTGGTATCCGGTGGACGACCCCTTCGGTCCAGAGTCCACCCTGACCGCACTCGGTGTCGACCCAAACCGTCCGATCGTGGCCTTCGTCGGGCGCATCACCCGGCAGAAGGGTGTCGCCCACCTCGTCGCCGCCGCCCATCATTTTGATCCCGAGATCCAGCTGATCCTGTGTGCCGGCGCCCCGGACACCCCGGAGATCGGCGCCGAGGTCGAGGCCGCGGTGTCGGCGTTGTCGGAGTCACGCGACGGCGTGTACTGGATCCGGGAGATGCTGCCCCATCCGCGTATCCGCGAAATACTGACCGCAGCAACGGTTTTCGTATGCCCATCGGTGTACGAGCCACTGGGAATCGTCAATCTCGAGGCAATGGCGTGCTCGACGGCGGTGGTGGCGTCGGCGGTCGGCGGCATCCCCGAGGTGGTCGTCGACGCCGTGACCGGGGTGCTGGTCCCCTATGACCCGGCGGACCCGGTCGCCTTCGAGCGCGGACTGGCCGACGGCGTCAACACCGTGAGCGCAGATCCGGCGTCGGCGGCTGCCATGGGCCGTGCCGGGCGGGAACGTGCGGCCACCGAATTCTCCTGGGCGACGATCGCCGAGCAGACGCTGGGGGTCTATCGGGCCGCCGCGCGGTAGCCGTCGAATTCTCCGGACCACCATCGCCGTCATCACCGGCCAACGGTCCGCGGCCGGCACACGGTGATCGTGACCGCGCACGTCACCTCGATCGGCCCACCGGCCTGCGCCACCCACTGTGCCGCGAGTTCGTCGATGTGCGCGCGTGGGTGATGAAACGCCGACGGCCCCATCGCCACCAGATCGGCGATGACGGGTGCGTCGACGACGACGGCCGATCGCACCGACCGACGCCCGAGGATCTCGAAATCCGGTTCCATCGCCGCCTCGATCCGGGTGTCCTTGTCCGGCGCGACATTCAGCATGCCCATCGGCGCGATGAGTTCGTGCAGGTGGTCGGCCTGCGGGGAGACGATCACCAGGTGACCGTCGGGTGTGAGCACCCGTGCGGTCGCCGTCGCATTGCGGGGCGCGAACACCGACAGGGCCAGTGTCGCGGTGGCATCGCCCATCGGGATCGACCGCCACACGTCGGCGACGACGACGACTGCGGCGGGGCGCTCCCGCATGACCGCGCGGGCACAGTATTTCGACAGATCGAACACCACTCCGCGCGCGTCCGGGAGCCTGCGCAGACACGCCCGCAGATACACCCCCGGCCCGCCTCCGAGATCGACGAGGACCGGCGAGGGTTCCGGCCCGACGAGGTCAGCGACCACGTCGGCGGTGGCCGCGACGACGGCGTCGAGGACACCGGCCTCATGCACGCGCAGTCGTGCGGCGACCATGTCGGCGGTGTCGGCACGGAGAGCGCCGGATTTCCCATCCAGCAGAGAGACGTAACCCTGACGGGCGATGTCGAAAGAATGACGCCGATCGCAGCGCAGTGCGCTGCGATCGGCCATCAGTTCCAGCGGCCCGGTACAAACCGGGCATCGGAAGGACGCAACCATCTCGGCCAGGGCCGAGATGCGGTCGGGCCCGGTCAGCCGGTGACCCCGCGCAACTCCTCACCGAGTGCGGCGGCCTCGTCGGCGGTCAGTTCGACCACCAGACGTCCACCACCCTCGATCGGAATGCGAACGACGATCCCACGTCCTTCCTTGGCCGCCTCGAGGGGCCCATCCCCAGTCCGTGGCTTCATCGCCGCCATTCTCAAACTCCCTTCAGAGTTCTGTGTCGCCGAGTGCATCCGGCAACCACGACGATCGACTCTCGGCCGGTCATGGTGGCTGCCGCCACAGTCATGATACGTGGCCGCGTGGGCCGGACCGCGCGGAGGCGGCCCGTGTGTCAGGGTTCGGGCACGTCATCGGCGTCGGGGGTGATCGTGTCGGCGTCGGTCGGCGCCGCGGCGGGGCCGGTGACCGGCTGCACCGGAGCGCTGTCGGTGGCGGCAGGTGCGGCGTCATCGGCCTCGTGCCGCCCGAGAATCCCCGCCGAGGGGTACCCGACCGAGACCGTGTCACGCGCATCCTGCAGCTGTTGAACCAACGCACGCAGATCGTCGATCTCGTCGGCCAGCCGCGCCAGCGCCCAGTCGACCTCACTCTGCTTGTAGCCACGCACGGTGAGCGCGAAGGTGAGCGCACGAACGTCGTATCCGTGGATCCCGTTGCGTGGCAGACGCGTCAGCGTGGCCGAGTCGTCGATCGGCGGCAGATCTTCGCCGCGGCCGAAGACGAACCAGACCACGGCGAAGATGACGGCCACCACGACAGCCATGATCAGCAGGTACAGCAAGAGGGTCTGCATCACACCATCGTGTCAGACCGGCGGGTGGGAGCCGCCCCGCGACCGGCGGATCAGGAGGCGATCTCCTCGCCGTCGGAGTCGATGTCGACCGCGCGCAGCGTCTTCATCGGCGGACGGTCCTCGAGGTACACCTCGGTGGTGTGCGGGGTGAAGGTGCCGTCGGGTTCGGCGGTGAACTGTGTGAGTCCGACCCCGGAGTCCTCGATGCCGCATCGTCGCATCAGCGTGCCGACGATCTGCCGGCTCATCACGCCGAGTTCGATGAGCGGACGATTCCGGTGTGTGCGGACCCCGAGATTGACCTGACCGATCCCGTTGAGTCCGTATCGATCGTAGGTGTCGATCAGCAGGCCGATCTCCACGCCGTAGCCCGGTGCGAACGGTACCGACGACAGCATTTCGCGGGTGCCGGCGTACTCGCCGCCCAGCGGCTGCAGGACGGCGGTCAGCTCGGGCTTCTGCGAGGCCAGCAGCGGACGGGCGACGAGTTCGGTGACGCGGCCGCCACCGTTGGCGTCTTGGGTTCCACCGGTTCGCAGCGGGCGCCGGTAGTACCCCTTGACCAGCTGGATGTCGGGGTTGACCAGCAGCGGTCCGAGCATCTTCGGCACGAACATCGGGTCCGGGTCGATGAGGTCGGAATCGACGAAGGCGATGATGTCGCCGGTGGCCACGGCGATCGAGCGCCACAGCACCTCACCCTTGCCCCGGACGGGTTCGAGTTCGGGCACCGCCTCCTCGCGGCTGATCACCTGCGCGCCGGCCATCGTGGCGCGTTCGGCGGTGGCATCGGTGGACCCGGAGTCCAGCACGATCAGTTCGTCGACCAGCGTGCCCACCAGCGGGCGGATGGTCGCGATGACGTCGGCGACCGTCTCCTCCTCGTTCAGTGCGGGCAGCACCACCGACACGGTGCGACCGTCCTTGGCCTCGACGAGTTCCTCGACGGTCCAGTCCGGTTTCTCCCACGTGTGCGTGGTCGACCACCCGCTCCGGGCGTCGGAGGTGTCGGCGGACGCGGGCCACATCGCCGCCTTGTCGCGGCCGGTGGAACCGGACGTGGTGCGTCCGGCGATCGTTCGACGATTCTGGGTTCGACGTACCTTCTTGGTCATGCGAGTCCCCTGACTGCTCTGGCTGGAGGCCGTGTGCCCGCTATCGCGGCGACCATGTCGACCACACGTCGGGTGGCGGCGACCTCGTGGACGCGGAAGATCCGTGCGCCGTGTTCGGCGCTCAGAGCCGTGGCCGCGAGTGTGCCCTCCACCCGATGTGCGAGATCCACACCCAGAGTCTCCCCCACGAAATCCTTGTTGCTCAGTGCCATCAGCACTGGCCAGCCGCTCTTAACAAGATCTTTTACGTGGCGTAACAAGGCCAGACCGTGGTGAGTGTTTTTGCCAAAATCGTGTGTCGGGTCGATCACGATCGAGTCTCGGGCCACCCCGGCGGCCTCGGCGCGGCGTGCCGCGGAGGTCACCGCGTCGAGCACGTCGGCCACCACCGCGTCCACCGAATCGCCGTATCCGACCCGGTGCGGGCGGGTACGGACCACCGCGCCACCGGTGTGCGAGCAGACGATGCCCGCGCCGCGGGCCGCGGCGACCGACACCAGATCGGGGTCGGCTCCGGCCCACGTGTCGTTGATGAGGTCGGCTCCCACCGCGCATGCGGCATCGGCGACCTCCGAACGCCAGGTGTCGACGCTGATCAGCAGATCCGGGTACCGGCAGCGGATCCAGTCGATCATCGGCACCACGCGCGCCGCTTCGGTGGCGGCATCGACCTCCTCGCCCGGTCCGGCCTTCACCCCGCCGATGTCGACGATGTCGGCGCCCTCGGCGACCACCTGGTCGATCCGCGCCTGCGCCGCCGCGTCGGAGAAGCTCGCGCCGCGGTCGTAGAAGGAGTCCGGTGTGCGGTTGACGATGGCCATCACCAGCGCACGGTCAACGGCGACCGGGCGCCCGCACAAGGTCTGTCCATACATGCCGACAGCCTACGGAGAGTGCAGTTGCACGCGGTCGCCGCGTCGTCCCGGTGAGGTCGCGTCAGCCCTTGGGTGCCTTGGCCGCGGCGACATCGTCCGGGTAGGACTCGTAGAACTCGACGTAGCCCTTGTCCCGGCCGGCGAGCACGTAGAGCGGGTCATCGCCCGGCTTGGAGTACCCCTCCTCACGCAGCTCCACCTTCCGGTTCTTGAAGGTGGAGGTCGCCTCCAGCGCGCCGACGATCCGGACGAACAGCGGCATCGCGTAGCTCGGCAGGGCGTCGTAGAGATGTTTGGCCAACTGTGCGCCGTCGAAGCTCTCGCCCTCGCGGATCGTGATCGCCGCCATCCCCGCCTTGCCGTCGGCACCCGGGACCTCGACCCCGAAGACCACCGACTGGGCCACCATCGGACTTCCGTCGAGGCCCGCCTCGACCTCGGTGGTGGCGACATTCTCGCCCTTCCAGCGGAAGGTGTCGCCGAGACGATCGACGAAGGCGATGTGACTGAAGCCCTGATCGCGGACGAGATCGCCGGAGTTGAACCACGCATCGCCGTCCTTGAAGGCGTCGCGGACGATCTTCTTCTCGGTCTCGGCCGGATCGGTGTAGCCGTCGATCGGGACCCGGTCGTTGATGCCGGACAGCAGCAGGCCGGTACCGCCGCGCCCGACCTTGGTCAACCGTCCCTTGTCGTTGCGTTTGGGCTTGCCGTCCTCGTCGTATTCGACGATCGCGTAGGGCAGCGGGCAGAAGCTGGCCGTGCGGCTCGCGCTGAAGGCGTTGACGAAGACCAGGTTGAGTTCGCTGGCGCCGTAGAACTCGACGATCCGGTCGATGCCGAAACGGTCGCGGAACTCGTCCCAGATGTCCGGTCGCATGCCGTTGCCGACGACCAGCCGAACGCCGTGGGTCCGGTCGGTGGGCTTCTCCGGTTGCGCCAGCAGATAGCGGCACAGTTCGCCGATGTAGCAGAACGCGGTGGCACGATTGAGGATGACGTCGTCCCAGAACTTCGACGCCGAGAACTGCTTGCCGATGGCAATGCAGGCCCCCGCCGCGAGGACCGAGGACAGCGACACCGACAGGGCGTTGTTGTGATAGAGCGGCAGCGGCACATACATGGTGTCGCTGGCGCGCAGTCGGACCGCGAGTCCGCCGATTCCCGACAGGCTCGCCAACCAGCGGTTGTGGCTCATCACGCTGGCCTTGGGCATCCCGGTGGTGCCGGAGGTGAAGATGTAGAACGCCTCGGTGGAGGCGGGCAGCGTGGCGGTGACCTCGGGATCGGTCTCCGGCTTGCCCGTCGTCTCCTCGTCGAGGTCGGCGAAGGTCAGGACGTGGTCGGGCAGCGCCGAGTCCGCGATCGATTCGAAGGCCTCGGCGCAGTCGGGATCGTGGATGAGCACCCGCGCCCCGAGCAGGTTCATGCTGTGTTCGAGGACCGAGCCGCGCTGGTTGTAGTTCAGCATCCCGGCGACGGCGCCGAGTTTGACGGTGGCGAGCATGATCAGCAGGTCGGTGGCCGAGTTCTTGGCCAGGATGGCGACCACGTCACCGGTCTTCACACCCTTGTCGGCGAGGACCGCCGCGTACCGATTGACCGTGCGGTTGGCCTCACCGTAGGTGGTGGTCTTGCCGCCGAAGCGGACGAACGGCCGGTCGGGGTGGCTGCTCGCATGATTCTGGAAGATCGACCCGATCGTACGTTTGGCATCCGGGGGCCGCCGGATCAGTCCGGGCGCATGCTTGATCATCTGATGGGCCCGCGGCGCCATCTTCAGGACGCCTTTGACCAGATCTGAGACTCCGACGACCGATGGGGTGTCGTGGGACGACATTCGAGGTTCTCGCTCTCCGTGGACGACGACGGTGTTTCGCGGGTGCGTGCGGCTATCTTACCGGGCAGTAGCAAGTGCCAGAGCGTCGTCCACCGAATCGGTCACCCGCAGGCGATCCAGCGAACTCTGTGCGACGAACCCCTGACCCACCAGATCACCGAGCCACGACAGCAGGGGCGCGTAGAAGTCGACCGGATCGAGCATCACGACGGGTTTGTCGTGCATCCCGAGGAATCCCGCGGTCCATGTCTCGAACAGTTCCTCGAGGGTGCCGACGCCGCCGGGCAGGGTGATGAATCCGTCGGCGCGGTCGTCCATCATCTTCTTGCGCTCGCGCATGGTCTCGGTGATGACCAACTCGTCGGCGTCGAGATCGGCGACCTCTCGTGCCATCAGCGCCCGCGGGATGATGCCGACGGTGTGACCGCCCGCGGCGCGGGTCGCGGTGGCCACCGCACCCATCATCGACACGTTGCCACCGCCGGACACCAGGGTGTGTCCGGCCGCGCCGATCGCGGTTCCCAGATCGGCGGCGAGGTCCAGAAACGGTTGCGCCACATGCCGGCCCGACGCGCAATACACACAGATCACACTCATTGCCCACCCCCTGTCTCACGTGCGGCATCGCGCTGCGCGGCCGCCGCGGCGATGATCGCGACCACCTCCGCCGGCTCGTCGACCACATGCAGCAGGTCGAGGTCGTCGGCGGAGACCATCTTCTTGGCCACCAGCACCTCACGCATCCACTGCAGCAGTCCGGACCAGTGCTCGCGGCCGACGAGCACGATCGGAAACCGGACGACCTTCTTGGTCTGCACGAGGGTCAGCGCCTCGAAGAGTTCATCGAGCGTGCCGAATCCGCCGGGCAGACACACGAATGCCTGCGCGTACTTCACGAACATCGTCTTGCGGACGAAAAAGTAACGGAAGTTCATGCCCACGTCGACCCAGGGATTGAGGTGCTGCTCGAAGGGCAGTTCGATGTTGAGCCCGATGGACTTCGCCGACGCCTCACACGCACCCCGGTTGGCGGCCTCCATCGCGCCCGGACCGCCGCCGGTGATGACGGCATACCCGGCCTCGCCGAGCGCCCGGCCGACCTCAACCGCGAGCGCGTATTCCGCGGAGTCGGGCGCCGAGCGGGCCGAACCGAATACGGTGACCGCCTCGGCCACCTCACTGAGCGCGTCGAAACCGGCCACGAATTCCGATTGGATGCGCAGCACCCGCCAGGAGTCGCGCATCGTGCGATCCGCGCGCAGGGCGGCATCGCGCGGATCGACCCACTCGAGGAACCGGCGGTCGGTGGTCTTCTCCGGGGCCTCGCCCTGACGGATCCGCATCGGACCCACGTAACGGGTGCCCTCCTGGTCGTCGTCGACGCGGAGTTCTCGTGTGGTCTCGTCGTCACCTGGGTTCGTCATGACCGCAACGGTATCCGCCCGATCAGGACAGATAGGCCCGCAACAGATCGGTGACCTCCCGGATCTGGGCCACCGGCACCCGTTCGTCGACGCGGTGCGCGAGGCTCGGGTCCCCCGGGCCGAGGTTGACCGCCGGGATGCCGAGGGCAGAGAACCGTGACACGTCGGTCCAGCCGTACTTCGCGCGGAAGCGGCCCGACGCCGCCGCGACCAGTGCCGCGGCGGCCGGATGGGACAGCCCCGGAAGGGCCCCGGAGGCGGAGTCGGTCAGTTCCATGGTGACCGCACCGGTCGAGAGCGGACCGGCGAACACCGCACGCACATGTTCCAGCGCGGTCTCGATGCTGCGATCGGGGGCGAAGCGGAAGTTGACGTCAACGAAGGCCGCATCGGGGACCACGTTGCCGGCCACGCCACCGCCGATCCCGACCGCCGAGAGCCCCTCCCGATACTCGCAGCCGTCGATGTCGACCCACCGGGGCCGGTAGTCGGCGAGCGTCGTCAACACATCGCCCAGCTTGTGAATCGCGTTGTCGCCCATCCATGCTCGCGCCGAGTGCGCACGGGTGCCGGTGGCGCTCAATCGCACCCGCAGGGTGCCCTGGCAGCCCGCCTCGATCTGACCGGCGGTGGGCTCGCCGAGGATCGCGACGTCACCGGCGAGCCACTGCGGCAACTCGCGCTCGATGGTCCCGAGACCGTTGAACTCCGCGGCGATCTCCTCGCAGTCGTAGAAGATCAGCGTCAGATCGTGGGCCGGGTTCTCCAGCGTCGCGGCCAGATGCAGGAAGACCGCGTCACCGGATTTCATGTCGACGGTGCCGCAGCCGTGCAGCACATCGCCCTCGGCGTCGTCGACGGTGCGCCGGTGCGGCAGGTTCCCGGCGACCGGGACGGTGTCGAGGTGCCCGGCGAGGATCACCCGGCTGTCCAGGCCGCGGTCGGTCCGGGCCAGCACCTGGTTGCCACGTCGGACGATCTCGAATCCCGTTGTCTGGGTGCGCAGGGCGGCTTCCACGGCGTCGGCGATGAGCGACTCGTCGCGCGATTCGCTCGGGATGTCGACGAGGGCGGCGGTCAGTTCGACGGGATCGGCATGCAGGTCCAGCTCGGGGATGTCGGTCACCGGTCCACGGTAGCCCGGCCGGATCGGCCGTCGGCGACGACCGGCTCAGACCGTGTGCAACTCCGCGGCGCCGAAGGACACGCTGAACTGCACGCACCACAACACCACCGCCGGGTAGGTGGCCAGATCGGTCCCCGCCGGGATCTCGTACACCTGATCGCCGCGATTGCCCTTGATCGGCCCCAGATCGACGTACGCCGCGTCGCCCGCGGTGCGCCACCCGGAGAACCCCGGGATCACCTCGCCGGCCGACAACCAGACGTGCACATCCGGACCGGTGGTGGTGTCCAGGTTCTCGATCGCGAGAACCCTTGAGCCATCCGGTTTCTCGATGACCGACACCGATCCGGTGGTATCGTGTTCGTGGCTGATGAACTCTCCCCCGGAGAGAACAACCGGCGAACCGGTCGGCGCGTCCCCGCCCGGCGCGGCGCTGACCGCAACCGGGATCTCGTCGGCGACCTCGGTGTTGACGAAGATCAGCCAGGGTTTGAAGATCACCGCGCCGATGACCATTCCGACGATGACGACGATCCCCACTCCCCCGAGGATCCACGGCCATCGACGACGCCGTCGGGCCGGTGCGGTACCGGCCTGTGTCACACGCGATTCGGGGGGCCTCATGCCCGTCGACCCTACGGCCGCGGTCCGCCGCCGACCAGGAACTTCCACCGTTCGGATGATCTGATCAATCCGGACCAATCGGCCACGGGTCGGCGCCGAAGTCGTAGACTGGAAGTGAAGCGGGTGATCCACTACAAGGAGATGATCATCATGTCCGCTCATCATGACACCCATGGCCAACATCCGGCCGGAGTCGGTGCCTTCGTCCTGATGCTCGTCGCGTTCGCGGCACTGGCGATCACGCTGGTGGCGTTCGCCGGTGGGCACACCGTGCTCGGAATCATTGCCGCCGTGGTGACGGTGGTGGGCTTCGGCGTCACCGCCGTGATGATGACGACGATGGGACGCAAGCTCCATCACAGCGCGCTGGTCCCGGATTACACCGACACCGACAAGCGGCACTATCAGCGGGACTACCGCAGCTAGAGCCGACCGGAGGATCGCGACCGCGCCCGGCACCGTCAAGCCCGGGCGCGGCTGACCGGTAAGCTCAATCCCCGTGACGAACAATGGTGCACACGCAGTAGGAATCGCCACCGTGACCAACGGGGGCTCCGGTGATCCCGGCGTCGTTCTCGACGTCTGGTTCCCCGAGCCGGCACTGGGAGCCGAGGGTCAGAGCGGTACCGAGATCCTCTCCGAGTCCGCGATCCCGGCCACCCTCGCCCCGCTCGTCGGCGAGGACGCCGTCCGCCGCGTGAAGACCGTTGCCGTCTCGACCGTCATCGCCGATCTCGACGCCGAACCGATCGACACCTACGACGTCTACCTGCGCCTGCATCTGCTGTCGCATCGGCTCGTCGCACCACACGGCGCGAACCTCGACGGGATCTTCGGCAAACTCGCCAACGTCGTCTGGACCAATCACGGTCCGTGCGCGGTCGACGGTTTCGAAACCGTGCGTGCCGGCCTGAAGGCACGCGGCGCGGTCACCGTGTACAGCATCGACAAGTTCCCCCGCATGGTCGACTACGTCGCACCCGGCGGCGTGCGGATCGGCGACGCCGACCGGGTCCGTCTCGGCGCCCACCTGGCACCCGGTACCACGGTCATGCACGAGGGCTTCGTCAACTTCAACGCCGGCACCCTCGGCGAATCGATGGTCGAGGGCCGCATCTCGGCGGGCGTGGTGGTCGGCGACGGCTCCGACATCGGCGGCGGCGCGTCGACGATGGGCACCCTGTCCGGCGGCGGCAAGGAACGCATCGTCCTGGGCAAGCGCTGCCTGCTCGGCGCGAACTCCGGCTGCGGCATCCCGCTCGGCGACGACTGCGTCATCGAGGCCGGCCTGTACGTCACCGCCGGCACCAAGGTCACCGGCCCGGACGGCACCACCGTGAAGGCACGTGACCTCGCCGGCCAGTCGAACCTGCTGTTCCGTCGCAACAGCCTCACCGGTGCGGTCGAGGTGGTGGCGTGGAAGGGCGACGGCATCGCCCTCAACGCGGCACTGCACAAGAACTGACAGAACTACCGGTGGCGGGTCACTCCGCCAGCCGCGCCACCGCGGCCGCGATCCGTTCGTCGGTCGCGGTGAGCGCGATCCGCACATGGTCGACACCGGCGGGCCCGTAGAAGTCGCCGGGCGCCGCGAGAATCCCGCGTTCTGCCAGCCACCGCACGGTGTCACGACCGTTGCGACCACGCGTTGCCCAGAGATACAGCCCGGCCTCGGAGTGATCGATGGTGAAGCCCGCGGCACGCACTGCCGCCGCGAGTTCCGCACGTCGCGTCTCGTACCGCTTGCGCTGTGCGTCGACGTGCCCGTCGTCGGTCAGCGCCGCGGTCATCGCAACCTGGATCGGATAGGGCACCATCAGTCCGGCGTGTTTGCGCACCGCCAGCAACTCGGCGACGAGGTCGCGGTCACCCGCGAAAAAGCCCGCGCGGTAGGACGCGAGGTTGGAGATCTTCGACAGGGAGTGCACCGCGAGCAATCCGCGGTGATCACCGTCACTGACCCGCGGATCGAGGATGGAGACCGCCTCGGCATCCCACGACAGCCCGAGGTAGCACTCGTCGGAGATGACGACGGTGTCACGTTCGCGCGCCCACTCGACCACCTTGCGCAGGTGATCGACGCCGAGCACCTTGCCGGTCGGGTTCGACGGCGAGTTGAGGAACAGCACGGCCGGACGAATCGGGCCGAGCGCCACGGTCGAATCGGCGCGCACCGGCGTGGCGCCGGCCAGCAGCGCACCCACCTCGTAGGTGGGATAGGCCACCTCGGGGATCACCACGGTGTCACCGGCGGTGACCCCGAGCAGCGAGACGACCCCGGCGATGGCCTCCTTGGTACCGATGACCGGCAGGATCGACGACTCGTCGAGCCCGGTGGCGCCGTAACGGCGGGTCAGGGCCGCGGCGGCGGCCTCCCGCAGGGCGGGCGTCCCGACGGTCGTCGGATACCCGGGAAACTCCGAGGCACCGGACAGCGCCTCCCGGATCAGCGGATCGACCGGATCCACCGGGGTACCCACGGACAGATCGACGATCCCGTCGGGATGCGAGTTCGCCAACGCCTTCGCGTCGGCGAGGGTGTCCCACGGGAAGTCGGGCAGCGCGGCGCTGACGCGGCGACGGCTCACTGTGCGAACTCAGTCCTCGTCGGTGTTCATCGGGGGCAGTTCCTTGATGAACGGCGGATCGTAATCGGTCTTGCCGACCTTGCTGGCACCGCCGGGCGATCCCAGGTCGTCGAAGAAGTCGGCATTGGCGCTCAGATACGGCTCCCACTCATCCGGGATGTCGTCCTCGTAGAAGATCGCCTCCACCGGACACACCGGCTCGCAGGCACCACAGTCCACACACTCATCCGGCTGGATGTAGAGACTGCGACCACCTTCGTAGATGCAATCGACCGGGCATTCCTCCACACATGCCTTGTCCATCACGTCCACGCAGGGCTCCGCGATGATGTAGGTCACCAGACACTCCTTCGCTGCAAACGCTCTCGGGTCGGCACGTCACCTCGTCAACGGCCGATCGACGGTGCGAGGGCTGGTCGCACCCGACGCGGGTGGTGGCACGGCAGCTCACGCCACGCACACGTGTCGTCCTACAGTATCGCCCCCGGCACCGTCGCTTTCGACACCCGCCCCTGGTCACCGCCCGCACCTGAGGTGTAAATCACACCACCTGCCCGTTGCGCTCACCATGACGACAACCCTCGCGCAAACATCTGCGTGCATTCACCCTGGTCGACGTGAGCACTCCATCGCTTTGGTGTCGCCGGCGCTGTCGAATGTCCCGCCCTGCGACCACCAACCCGTAGAACCCAGGAGACCTCATGACCGCAACCCTGCCCTCCCGCCGAGCCATCGCCAGCCGAGACCACGGCACCAGCACCGGCACCGGCACCCATGCCGGCGCCGGACGCTCCCGCCCGACGGCGAACCTCCCGACACGCCTGCGCCCCGCCGACCTGCTCCGCATCACCGATCAGGGCGTCGCCGACGTCATCGACGGCCGATACGACCACCTGCTCCCCGAGTCCTGGGACCCGGTGGAACGCTGGTCGACGCGCCTGGAGTCCGACGACGACCTGGACCTGTGGCTGATCAGCTGGACCCCGGACCGCTCCACCGATCTGCACGACCACGCCGGTTCCCTGGGTGCGTTGACGGTTCTGTCCGGCGACCTGCGGGAGTACCGCTGGACCGGACACGACCTGGCCCTGCGCATCCTGACCGCCGGTGACCAGGCGGCCTTCCCGCTGGGCTGGGTGCACGACGTGCAGCATCACGACAGCACACCACCACGTCGGGACCTGCTCGACGCCGACAGCCGCGGCGACGACACCGCGATCGACGTGCATCCCGGTCCCACCCTGAGCGTGCACGCATATGCGCCGCCGTTGACGGCGATGTCGTTCTACGAGGTCACCGAGAGCGGCTCGCTGCGCCGCACCAGGACCGAACTGACCAATGAACCGGAGTAGCGTCGGCGGGCATGGCGATGACGATCGATGACATGCTGCTGCGGGCCCGTGACGGTCTGGTCCGGCTGCCCGCCGAGGACCTCGCCGCCGAACTCGAGGCGGGCGCCGTCCTCGTCGACATCCGTCCGGCGGCCCAACGTGCCGCCGAGGGCGAGGTACCCGCAGCGCTCGTCATCGAACGCAATGTCCTGGAATGGCGATGCGATCCGGCCAGCGACGCCCGCATCCCACAGGCGGTCGACCATGACGTGCGCTGGATCATCCTGTGCTCGGCGGGTTACACCTCGAGCCTGGCGGCCGCGTCGCTGCAGCAACTCGGACTTCATCGGGCCACCGACGTGATCGGCGGATTCCAGGCACTCGCGCAGATCGCGGACTGACGCCTCGACCTCGACGCTCCTGGCCCGCTCAGGCGACCGCCGGCCACGGAAGCGGCACCGGGCACACGTCCGCCGCCAGACCACTGTTCGGATCACTCAGTGCCGCAACGTGTTCGGCCAGTGAGGCATCGATCCAGGTGGCGCCGTCACGGATATAGCGCGGTTGTGCGGTGAGTCGTTCGGTGAGCCGGAACCCGCATGCCGCGGTGATCTCGGCGAGAGCGTCCAGATTCGGCCACGGCCGTTCGGGATTCACGTGATCGGGGGTCAGCGGTGACACCCCGCCCCAGTCGTCGACGCCGGAGGCGATCAGCGCCTCGCATTCGGCGGCCGACACCAGATTCGGTGGTGCCTGGATGCGCATGTGCGGTCCGAGGACCACTCGCGCGGTGGCGACCGCGGCGAGGAATTCGGTCATCTCGGCGTCCGGTGTGCCGCGCATGGCGGTATCGGGTTTCGCCCGGAAGTTCTGCACGATGACCTCCTGGATGTGGCCGCCCGCCCGGTGGATGTCGGCCATCTCCAGGAGGGATCGCGCACGCTCGATGAGGCTTTCGCCGATGCCCACCAGGATGCCGGTGGTGAACGGAATCCGCACCGCACCGGCGTCGCGCAACACCTGCAGGCGGACCAGCGGGTCCTTGTCCGGACTGCCGTGATGCGGTTGCCCCTTCTCGGTGAACAGTCGGCGATCGGTGGTCTCGAGCATCATCCCCATCGACGGGGCCACCGGACGCAGCGCCTGCATTTCCTCGGCACTCATCACGCCGGGATTCAGGTGCGGCAGCAGGCCGGTCTCGGTCAGCACCGCGACCGCGGCGGCGGCGACATAGTCCAGCGTGGAGGCATACCCCCGCTCGGCAAGCCATTCCGCGGCCTGCGGCCACCGGTCCTCGGGACGGTCACCGAGGGTGAACAATGCTTCCTTGCAACCGAGTTCGGCACCCTTGCGGGCGATGTCGACGACCTCGTCGAGGTCGAGGTACATGCCCTGACCGGCGCGGGTGAGCTTGCCGGGGATCGTCACGAAGGTGCAGTAATGGCAGCGGTCCCGGCACAGTCGGGTCAGCGGGATGAACACCTTGCGTGAGTAGGTGACCTGGGCGCCGCGGCCGTCGGCGGCCAGACCCTCGTCGCGGAGCCGGCCGGCGATCCGCTGCAGGGACTGCAGATCGTCACCGGCACAGGACAAGAGCGCGGCGACGGCGTCGACGTCGAGGTCGGTCCGGGTGCGCGCCTGCTCGAGTGCGGCGGCGATGTCGGGTGCGGGCATGCTCAGGTGTCACTCCTCTGCGTCGGTGGGCGACGATTCCGGGTGGCCGGGGTGGCGGAAGGGCGCCGGGTCGAAAGTGCCGTTGCGTTCCCGGAAGGACGCCGCGGTTCCCGGCCACAGCAGCGTCAGGCGACCACTGTCGGGGTCGACATACCAACTGTCACAACCGGTCAGCCAGACGGTGTCGGCGGCGCGCGCGTCGATCTCGCGGGTGTAGGACCGCTCGGCGGCGGCGGTCACCTCCAGCGGCGTGGGGTCGGCGGCCAGGTGATCGAGCGCCCCGAGGAGGTAATCGAGTTGCGTTTCGATCATGTAGATCGCCGAGTTGTGGCCGAGTGCGGCGTTCGGGCCGTCGAGGACGAACATGTTGGGGAACCCACTGACGACCGTCGACGCGTAGGACACCATCCCGTGGGCCCAGTGGTCGGCGAGCAGATGCCCGCCGCGGCCGGTGATCCGGGTGGCGACCGGCGGTCGGGCCGCCTCGAAACCCGTTGCCATGACCAGGATGTCGAGGTCGTGACTGCGTCCGCTGGCGGCCCTCGCCTTCGATTCCGACACCGATTCGAGGGCGCTGGCCTCGAAGACGACGTGCTCGCGCAACAGTGTCGGATAGAAGTCGTCGCTCAACAGGATGCGCTTGCAGCCGATCTCGTAGTCGGGGGTGAGATCGGCCTGCAGCACCGGATCGGTGATCTGCGATGCCAGGTGATCCAGTGCGCGGGAGCGGATCTCGTCGATGTCCGGATGCAGTCGCAGGCGTTGGGCGAACGCCGCGTCGGCGGTGGCCAACAATTCGTCGCGATATTGTGCGGCGGCCCGCGGATCCCGCAGCCGGGCACGCTCGTCGGCGTCGAGTTCCCGGTCGTCACGGGGCACCACATAGGGTGGCGTCCGGCTGAAGACCACCAGCTCGTCGGCGACGTCGGCCAGGTGCGGAATGACCTGCACCGCCGACGCCCCGGTCCCCACGACGCCGATCCGCATGCCGGACAGGTCGAGGGCGTGATCCCATGCGGCGGTGTGCATCACCGGTCCGTCGAAGGTGGCCAACCCGTCGATGTCAGGGATGACGGGCTCGGACAATCTACCGACCGCCAACGTCAGCACACGGGCGTGCAACCGGCCCGCACCGCTGGGACCCGCCGTCGTCAACCGCCACAGACGTTCTACGGAATCCCAACGCGCCGAGGTCAATTCGGTGTTCAGACGAATACTCGCGGAGAGCCCTTCGTCGTCGACGGTCCGTTCGAGGTAGGCGCGGACCTCGGCGCCGCTGGGATACACCGACGTCCAGTCGGCGGGCGGGAGAAACGAGAAGGAGTACAGATGTGCCGGGATGTCGCAGGCGATTCCCGGGTAGACGTTGTCGCGCCACGTTCCGCCGACCGCGTCGGCGCGTTCGAGCACGACGAAGGATTCGGTGCTGCGCCGGGCCAGGTGGGTCGCCAGCCCGATCCCGGCGAAGCCGGCTCCGACGATGGCGACGTCGACGATGGTATCGGTCACCGAACGGCCCCGTCGAGTCGCAGCAGGCGGTCGGGCGCGGGGTCGGTGTAGGCGGTGGTCCGCTGCCGCAGAATCCGCCCGCCGCGGTCCGCGAACCCGGCGAGGGCCTCGACGTCGAGGACGCGGCCCGCCTCGGCACCGGCCTGCGGCAACAGGATGCCGTCGAGCAGCACTCCCCCGATGTCGTCGACACCGCCGGCGAGCAGCGCGTCGACGGTGTCGGCGTCGAGTTTGGTCCAGGCGACCTGCAGGTGGTCGAAACACCCGAGGGTCATCAACCTGGCGACGGCGTGCAACGCACGGGTCTCCCGTGTCGACGCCGTCGCCACCGCCTCGGCACGCAGATGCGCCGGCGTGTTCTGCGCCACCATCGGCATCAGGATCAATTCGCTGAATCCCTTTGACCGCGTGGCGATGTCACAGAGAATTCGAAGGTGGGCCACCTGGTGGGCGGGCGTCTCGAGATGCCCGTAGAGCAGTGTCGCGGTGGAGAACAGCCCCACCCGATGCGCCGCTTCGATGACCTCGGTCCACTCGGTGACCGCGCTGGGGACCCCGGGCGGCGCCAGCGCGGCGCGCACCTCGTCGTCGAGGACCTGCGCGGCGGTGCCCGGCACCGATCCGAGCCCGGCATCACGGGCTTTGCGCAGGAAGTCGTCGATGCCGATACCCATCCGGCGGGCACCGTCGCGGATTTCCGGCGGCCGCAACGCGTGCAGATGCACCGGCGCCGCCGCGGTGATCCGCTCGATCAAACGGAGATATCCATCGGCCGGGGCATCTTCCGGCAAGACGCCCTGCATGCAGATCTCGGTTGCGCCGCCGTCCACCGCCTCGAGCACGAGGTCCCCCAGCGACGGCCCCCGCGTCGGAAGCGTCGCGGCCACGGCGGTATCGAGATTCCGATTGACGACGAAGGTCAGTGAGTCGGGATCGGTGACCCGGCGGCGGGCGGTATCGGCGAGTGCACACAGGTGCTCCAGCGCCGTGCCGTCGGCACCGAGCAGCGCGACCCAGTGTTCGTCCGATACGTCGACCGGGTCGGCGGTCACCGCGGCCAACGCCGCCGTCACCTGCTCGACGGGGGCGAGACGATCGGTCGCCCACGCGCGCAAAACCATGTCCACACTGTAACCGTCGTCCGATCACCGACTGTTGACGCCGGTCCCATCCCGGTGGCGTCACCCGGCGTCCGCCCTATTCGATGTCCGGTTCCGGCAAACGCCCCGACCAGATGAGCACCACCGGCAGACCCAGACCGAACACCACCAGCATGAGCGTGGCGGCCACGGTGGTCCCGCCGAGGTAGAGCGCGGCGTCGCCGCCCGGCCCGCCGAACGCGGCGACGAGCACCACGATCAGCCACGCCACCAGCGGGCCGAACCGCAGCGGCCCGTCGGTGTGACGAGCGGCCAGCCAGAGCAGCACAACGTTGACCATCCCGGCCGCGACGGCCACCACGGGAATCGGCTGACCCCAGAACCGCAGGTAGCAGAATCCGACCGAGAGGAGACCGACGACCAGACCGTCGAGGATCAGCAGCCCCAGCAGGATCCGGTCGACCGGACGCATCAGCGCGCCACCCCGGCGAACAGGTCGGTGGCACGTGTCCCCGCGGCCTGCGCCGCGTCGCGCCGGATGAAATGTTCGTGGGTGAACACGGGCTGCAGAATGTTGTTGGACAGCGCGTACTCGGTGCCCGACGCCGAGACCGTCACCTGGGTGGCGTGCGCCGCGAGCGCTGCCGCCTTGCGGTCGAGCACGGAGGTGACGTCGATCTCGGTGGTGATCTGATCATCGGGGTAATCGGGCAACTCCCCGTCGGCGGGCATCCGCCAGCCGTGCGGAACGCGGTCGGCGGCGGCGGCCAGACCCACCGACAGGGCCGTTCGCTCCGTCACCGACTCATACACCGCGGGTTGTCGTCCGGTGCGGGCGGCGGCGATCGGCAAAGCCGCCACCGAGGCCTCGTGCACGGTCTTGTGGTCCGGGTGCCCGTAGGTGCCCGCGGCGTCATAGGTCACCACGACCTGAGGGTCGAATTCGACGATCTCGTCGACCAGTGCCGCCACCACCTCCTCGAAGGGGGCTTGGGCCAGGGCGCGGGGATGCTCGGCGGACGGGGTGCCCGCCATCCCGGAATCGCGCCAGCGTCCGGCGCCGCCGAGAAACCGCGGACGCAGTGGCTCCCGACCCTCGGGGGTCAGTTCGGCCAGGGCGCGGGTGAGTTCGTGGATGCGGTAGCCGCCGAGTTGATCGGCACCTCCGTCGGCGACGAGCCGGGCCCACTCGTCGCCGATGACCTCGCCCTCCTCACCGAGGGTGAAGGTGAGCACCCGCACGTCGACGCCCTGCGCCAGATGGCGGGCGATGGTGCCGCCGGTCATGATCGTCTCGTCGTCGGGATGGGCGTGCAGGAGCAACAGGCGTCGTGACGGGGTCATCGCACATCCCAGGTGGCCGCGGTCCCGTAGACGGAGACCTGGATGGGTCCGGACAGCGGCACCCCGGTGACCGCGGGTGTCAACGCGACCACCATGCTGTCCTGGTAGAGCGGCAGATAGATCGCCGCGTCCGCCAGCAGTGGCTCCGCGTCATTGAGCAGGTCGGTGGGGTCTTCGGCCGAGAGTGCCGCTCGCGCAAGGTCGATCAGTGCCGGATCGCACACGCCCGAGATGTTGCTGGCGTAGACGCTGTCGGCACCGGAGGCATCCTGACTCGGCGCGACACTCGTCGGGGTCGGCGGCGTCGACAAGGAGGGTTCGGTTCCCGGCTTCGGCTGGTCGCAATCGACCTGGGAGGCGAGGGCCGCGGCCGGCGGCACCCCCAGTCCGGTCCAGCCGACGACGAGATCGACCCGGGACTCGGTGAGCGCGACACCGTAGAGGTCGCTGTTGGGCAGCGGTACCACCACCGCGCGGACCCCGTTGGCACGGAGCTGATCGACGATGTTCGACGCCGCCGACGTGGAGCGCGGATCACCGCTGATCGAGCCCACCCGCACCACCAGGTCCTGGCCGTCGCGCTGATACGGCGCAACACTTTCGGGAACCGCCGGGATCGTGGTGGTCGACGACGGCTCCGACGACTCCGGAGCGGACTCGTCGGCCGGGGACGACGGGGCGGTGGTACTCGCCGACCCGGAGGTGGGGGCCGAGGAGGCCGTGCCGCTCGCCGGCGTGTTCGACGCAGTGCTCGATGCAGTGTTCGACGCCGCCGCTCCCCGCCGGTATCCGGCCGCCGCGAGCAGACCGTCGATGGCCTCGGGGCCCGGACGCGTCCGGGTGACCGGGAAATATCCCGGATCGGTCGGCGCGTACACGGTGTTCGCGTATTGCGCCACCACCCGGTCACCGGCGCCGGCCAGGGTCGCGAGGTTGGTGTCGATCATGCCGAGGATCGCGCGGCGGACCTCTACCCGGCTCATCACCGGGGTCCGGGCGTTGACGCTGATCGTCAGGGCCCGCGACGTCGGGCTGCGCTGGTCGGTCACGCCGGGTACCGCCGCCAGTTCGGCGGAGGTGGCCGGACCGGCACCGACCGTGGCCATCGCCGAACCGCCGGAGCGGATCGAATCGATCATCTGCGAGTCGGTACCCGCGCGCCGCAACACGATCTGATCCAGCGTCGACGGCGTCATCCAGTAGCGGTCGTTGCGGATCAACCGCACCTCGTCGCGGGTGGTGTCGATGGAGAACACCTGAAAAGGACCGGCCGACACCGGTTTCCCGGAGTCCATGCCCGTCTGGAAACCGGCCGGTGCGCCGCGCAGGACGTGGCTGGGCAGCAGATCGGTGAACAACTCACGCCACCGCGGATAGGGCTGGGCGAACCGGACCTCGACGACCTTGCTGCCAGAACTCGACGTCACCGAATCGATCAGCCGGTACCCGGCGGGGGCCACCACATTGGGTTGCCGCGACATCTGCTGCCACAGGTAGTTGAAGTCGTCCCCGGTGACGGGGAGCCCGTCGGACCACTGTGCGTTCGTCTGGATGCGGTAGGTCACGGTGAACGGGCTCGTCGAGGTCACCTCCGCCGAGGTGACCACCGCATCGTTGCGCTGCCACACCACCCCGTCGGGCGTCTGGATGGGCAGGAAGGCGCTCGGCAGGGTCATCGCGGCGATGGCCGTGGTCACCGGGCTCTGATCGGCACCGAGATGCGGGTTGAATCCCGCACCGATCGATTCGGTGGCGACGTAGATGGTTTTCTCGTTCGGGTACTCGGCCGGGGTCTGCGGGGTGGCGGTGTCGCGCACGGGCGGTGGCGGGTCGGCGGTACACCCGGCCATCGCGAGGACCGAGACGACGACCGCCGTCATCAGCGACCACCGACGCCACCTCGAACTCTCCCGTGGGTGCACCCGTGCCTGCTCCTCCACCAACCATTCACCCCCACACCTGCATGACCCCCGACCTCAACGCCTCGCGCGGATCAGCCCGCGGCGGCGTCGCGTGTCTTGGCGCGCGACCGTTCCCGGGCGCGGGTCGTGGCATCCAGGTGCACCTTACGCACCCGCACCACCTCGGGGGTCGCCTCGACGCACTCGTCGCCGGCGCAGAACTCCATCGCCCCCTCCAGATCCAGCTGCATCGGCTTGGCCAGGGTTTCCATCACGTCCGCCGACGACTGACGCATGTTGGTCAGCTTCTTCTCGCGGGTCACGTTGATGTCGAGATCCTCCGCACGCGGATTGATGCCGACGACGTGACCCTCGTAGGTGTCGTCGCCGGGATCGACGAAGAAGGTTCCGCGGTCGGCGAGCTGGATCATCGCGAACGGGGTGACGGTGCCCGCCCGGTCACTGACCAGCGAGCCGGTGTGCCGCGCCCGGATCTCGCCGGCCCACGGGCCGTAGCTGTCGAAGACGGCGTTGGCGATGCCGGTGCCGCGCGTCTCGGTGAGGAAGTCGGTCCGGAAACCGATCAGGCCGCGCGAGGGCACGGTGAACTCCATCCGGACCCATCCGGTGCCGTGATTGTTCATCTGGTCCATCCGGCCCTTGCGTGCCGCCAGGAGCTGGGTCACCGCACCGAGATACTCCTCGGGGACATCGATGGTCAGGTGCTCGAAGGGTTCGTGCACCTTGCCGTCGACCTTGCGGGTGACCACCTGCGGCTTGCCGACGGTGAGCTCGAAACCCTCCCGGCGCATCTGCTCGACGAGGATCGCCAGGGCGAGCTCGCCACGGCCCTGCACCTCCCACGCGTCGGGGCGGCCGATGTCGAGCACGCGCAGCGACACGTTGCCGATCAACTCCGAATCCAGCCGGTCCTTGACCATGCGGGCGGTCAGCTTGTGGCCCTTGACGCGGCCGGCGAGCGGGGAGGTGTTGGTCCCGATGAACACCGAGATGGCCGGCTCGTCGACGGTGATGCGCGGCAACGGAACCGGGTTCTCGGCGTCGGCGAGGGTGTCGCCGATCATGATCTCGGACATGCCCGCGACGGCGACGATGTCGCCGGCGACCGCGGACTCGGCGGGTGCCCGGTCGACGCCGATCGTGGCCAGCAGTTCGGTGATCTTGGCCCGCTCCACGACGGGCTCGCCGTCGACTTCGCGGCACCATCCGATGGTCTGGCCCTTCTTCAGGGTGCCGTTGTGGATGCGGACGAGCCCGAGACGCCCGAGGAAGGGCGACGCGTCGAGGTTGGTCACGTGGGCCTGCAGCGGGGCGTCCGGATCCCCCTTGGGCGCCGGGACGTGCTCGAGCAGAACGTCGAAGAACGGGTCGAGGTTCTCTCCCTCGGGCACCTGACCGTTCTCCGGTTCGACGGTGCTCGCGATGCCGGCCCGGCCCGAGGCGTACAGCACGGGCAGATCGAGCACCAGCTCGGCGGCCGCGGCGGCCTCCTCGTCGAGATCGGAGGCGAGATCGAGCAGGAGGTCGTGGGTTTCCTCGACGACCTCGGAGATGCGGGCGTCGGGGCGATCGGTCTTGTTGACCACCAGGATCACCGGCAACGACGCCGAGAGTGCCTTGCGCAGCACGAAGCGGGTCTGCGGCAGCGGCCCCTCGGAGGCGTCGACGAGCAGCACCACACCGTCGACCATCGACAGACCACGCTCGACCTCGCCGCCGAAGTCGGCGTGACCCGGGGTGTCGATGACGTTGATGACGACCTCGGTGCCGTCGGGCTGACGACGGTGCACCGCGGTGTTCTTGGCGAGAATGGTGATGCCCTTCTCGCGTTCGAGGTCGCCGGAGTCCATGACGCGGTCGACGAGCTCGGCGCGCTCACCGAACACCCCGGACTGCCGGAGCATCGCATCGACCAGCGTGGTCTTGCCGTGATCGACGTGCGCGACGATCGCGACGTTGCGGAAGTTGGGAGCAGCGCTCACTGAGATCTCTTTCGTGTGCTTGGGGTGGGCCGACGATCAGGCCATGGGACTGACGACAGCTGACAGGGTATCGGGTCCATCCGGGAGACCGCGATCACAGCAGGTCGACCGGCACCGGCAGGGCCGATGCTACGGTCATGGGCATGGGCAAGCCCAACCCGGCGAAGGTACGCGATCTGACGCCCAAGAAGAAGTGCTGCAAGTCCAAGACCCGCTGCGTCCGCTGCCCCGTCGTCATCCACCGGATGACGAAACTCGACATCGCGGGCATGAGCAAGAAGGACCTGAACAAGGCACTCAAGAAGGCACGCGCGGTCTGAGGCGCCGGTAGCACTCACTTCTTCACTGACAGCGCTCACCTCCTCACTGACAGCGCCCGACCCGACGTTGACAGCACCCCCACCTGCAGGGATCAGCCGATCGCAGCCTCGACGACGCCGAGGAGGAGTTCGCGCACATCGAGGTCGCTGATGTCGGCGACCGGGTCGAGTGCGCGGGTGGAGGCCAGCACCGCGATGCCGTGGATCGACGTCCACAACGTCACGGCGCGACGCCACCGACGCCCCTCCGACATGGGGGCCTCTCGCTTTCCCGACGGTGCGGTGTCGATCGCCGCGTCGAGCACCCGACGGAGTTCGGTCAGCAAGGGCACCGACAGGCTGCGCAGGTCACCTCCGGCACCGTCGAGGATGTCGTGCCGAAACATCAACGCGAACATGGCGCGTCGCCGGACCGCGAAATCGACATACGCGGAAGCGGCATCGAAGAGCCGTGTCCGCGGGTCGCAATCGCTGCCGAGGATCGGCCCCAGCTCACCCGCCAGGTCCTCGAGACCCGACCGGGCCATCGACGCCAGCAGGGATCGGTGCGTCGGGAAATATCGGCGCGGCGCCCCGTGCGACACCCCTGCCCGTCGTGCGATCGCCCGCAGGCCCACGCCGTCGATGCCCTCGGACTCCAGCAGCTCGATCCCGGCGGCGACGATCCGGCCGGACGTGGAATCCGCCGGCGTTGCACTCGTCGAACTCGTCATGTAGACATTGTCTACCAGTTGCGGCGTAGACATTGTCTACGGTGACCGATGAGGGGGAACCATGTGGTACGCGCTCGCCAAGTACGCGGCGATCGGACCGATCCTGCGCATCGTGACCCGCCCGCAGGTCGTCGGACGCGAACACCTGCCGCGTAACGGTCCGGTCATCCTGGCCGCGAACCATCACGCGTTCATCGACTCCCTGCTGCTCTGCCTGATCTCCCGACGACGGGTCACCTTCGTCGCCAAGAGCGAGTACTTCGAACGTCCGGGTGCGATCGGCGCCGCCACCCGATGGTTCTTCTCGGCCATGGGCCAGATCCCGATCGATCGGCGCGGCGGCGCACACTCGGATTCCGCGCTCGGTGCGGCCATCGACACGGTGACCCGCGGTGAGGTCTGGGCGATCCACCCCGAGGGCACGCGCACGCCGGGTGACGCGGTCTATCAGGGCCACACCGGTGTCGTCCGGGTGGCCCAGGCCACCGGTGCGCCGATCATCCCGATCGGCCTGCGGGGCAGCGCACGGGTGAACCCACCACACACCCGGATCTGGCGTCCGCACCGCGTCGCCGTCGTCATCGGACGCCCCGTCGAATGCGAAGACATCGCGAACTCCGACCCCCGGGCCGCCACCGACAGGATCATGCGCGAGGTGGCCGTCCTGGCCGGGCAACCCTACGTCGATACGTATGCCTCGCGACCATGAGCCTCATCGCCGCGACATTCAGCGGAGGCGCCGTCAGTGAAAAGCCGGACGCCGTCAACGAATCAAGAGCGCTGTCAACGGAGAACTGAGCGCTGTCAACGGGATTGAGAGCGCTGTCATCGAAAAACCGAGCGCTGTCAGCGTCGAGGAGGGCGCTGTCAACGACGGTGGGCAGCGGAGTTCGCCGGCCGGCAATCAGCTCGGGGGTGGCGTCGCCCGGCCGTCTCCGGTGACGGCACCATCGGTCTCGGCACCGTCGGCGTCGTTCACGGCGCCGGACGGCCGGACCGCCTGGACGACGATCGCCGCGGCCACCGCCGCGATACCCACGATCTCGACGGCGGGCGGGATCTGCCGCAGCACGATCACTCCCACGACCGCGGCGGTCACCGGCAGCAGGGCGAGCAGGATGGCGAACTGCGCGCGCCCGACGCTGCGCAGGATCACCTGGTCCAGTGCATACGGCAGTGCCGTGGACAGGATGCCCGGCAGCACACCGAGACCCAGCAGCCGAAGGGTCGGGGCGTCGGGATCGAACGCGTCGGTCAGGCCCCAGGCCAGCGGCGAGGTCAGGACCGCGGCGACGACGAAACCCGTTGCGAGATCCTCGATCCCCGAACCGCGCAGCGCCACCCGTTTGCCCAACACGATGTATCCGGCCCAGCACGCGGCGGCGATGAGCGCGAACGCCAGCCCGGCCGGCGTCGCCGACCACTGCACGTCGACGATCAACGCGACACCCACGACGGCCAGCAGCAGGGCGGCGATGTCGCGCCGCGTCCGGGAGCCGAACGCGGCCACGGCCACCGGACCCAGGAACTCCAGTGCCACCGTGGTTCCCAGTGGTAGTCGGTCGAGCGCCTCGTAGAAGGCGATGTTCATCGCGGCGGTGATCAGGCCGAACACCCCGGCAAGCACGAGTCGGTCCCGACGCCAGGCCGCCACCGGCGGACGCACCCACACCACCAGGGCGACGGCGGCACCGGCGATCCGCAACCACGCCACCGCGGCGGGCTCGAGACGATCGAACAGGCCCACCGCGATCGCGGCCCCGAGGTACATCGACGTACCGCCGACGAGCATCAATCCCGGCGCCGTCAGCGTCTGTGCGAGCCGACGACTCATCGCGAGCGCTCCCCCAGCGTCGCCACCAGTTGTGGCAGCCACGCCGTGTCCGCGGGCACCATCTGTGCCGCGGCGGCCAGTGCCGTCAACTCCTCGGCATCGACCCACCGTACGGCGCGATGCTCGAGCGCCACCGGCTCGCCGTCGACGACCCGCGCCCACATCGCCACCAGGACGAGGTCGCCGCTCAGCGAAACATGTTCGCGCAGAGCCTCACCCACGCTGACGTCGACGCCGAGCTCTTCGGCCAGTTCCCGGCGCAGTGCCGCCGCGTCGGACTCCCCCGGCTCCGCCTTGCCGCCGGGCAGCTCCCAGAGCCCGGCAACCTCGGGCGGTCGGTCACGTTGCGCGAGAAGAAGTTTGCGGCCCGAGGGATCGATGATCGCCCCGGCCAGGACATGTCGGGGCGTCATGACCCGATCACCGCCACCCGTTCGGGCACCAGGCGCAAGGTGACGACGTCGCCCACGCCGACCGACGCCGGCCCGACCGCGTCGTACTCGCCGGACTCGGTGCGCACCCGTAGTCGCGGTCCGGACGGCAGGTCGGCGACGACGAGGACCGAGCCCCGGATCGCCGATCCTTCTGCCGACGATCCCTTTGCGGTCGCACCGACCGGCGTCGCCCGGACCGACTCGGCCCGCAGGCCGAGTTCCACGGAGTCCGCGGCGACATCGAGGTCGATGTGCCCGAGGCCGGTGTCGAACCGGCGCGGACCGGCGTCAGAGCCGGGGCGGGCGTCGGCGGTCGCCGTCGCCGGGATCACCGAGGTGCATCCCAGAAACCGTGCGGCCCAGGCATCGACGGGCGTGCTCCATAGTTGCGCCGGGGTGGCCGACTGGACGATCGCACCGTCGCGCATGACCGCGATCAAGTCACCCATCAGGGCCGCCTCGGCATGGTCGTGGGTCACCACGATCGTCGGGGTTCCGGCCTCCCGCACGATCTCGGCGATCTCGGTCGCGAGGCTGTCCCGCAAGCGCCGATCGAGTGCGGCGAGGGGTTCGTCGAGCAACAACAGACGCGGCCGCGGGGCCAGCGCCCGCGCGAGCGCCACGCGCTGCGCCTGCCCGCCGGACAGCGCCTCCACCCGGCGATTCCCGGTACCGGGCAACCGGACGAGGTCGAGCATCTGCGCCACCCGCTCGGCGATGGCGGCCCGTGACCACCTGCGCATCCGCAGACCGTAGGCGACATTGGCGGCGACGCTGCGTCCGGTGAAGAGTTGACCGTCCTGGAAGACCACGCCGAAATCGCGCTTATGCGCGGGGATCCGGGCGAGATCCACGCCGTCGAAGCGGATCGTCCCGGCGTCGGGTCGCTGCAGTCCGGCGACCGCCCGGATCACGGTGGATTTGCCGCAGCCGGACGGTCCGAGCAAGGCGGTCACCAGCGAATCACGTTCGCCCACAGACCAATTGAGACCGTCGATGATGGTCTCCGAACCGTAGGAGACGCGCAGACCATTGAGCTCCAACATCAGATCAGTGCCCCCGTCCGCGGCCGCAGGAACTCCACGAGGAGCACTGCACCGGCGGTGACGAGCACCAGCACCATCGAGGCCGCCATCGCGGTGGCCAGTTCGGTCGCTCCCGGTCGATTGAGTGCCGACCCGATCATGACCGGCAGCGTCGTGGTGTCGGCACGTGCGAGGAAGCTGGTTGCGCCGAACTCGCCGAGCGCCATCACGAAAGCGAACCCTCCTGCCGCACCGACAGATCGGCCGATCAGAGGCAGATCCACGGTGGCGAACACCCGCAGCGGCGAGGCGCCGAGAACCGCGGCCGCTTCACGCAACCGCTGCGGCACCGCCTCCAGTGCCGGGATGACGATGCGGACGACGACGGGTATCGCGATCAGTGCCTGTACGCACGGGATGACCACCGGCGACGCCGCGACCTCCGGCGGGAGCGCGGCGAGCACGATGAGATAGCCGAAACCCAGTGTCACCGCACTGATTCCGAGCGGGATCATCGCAAGTCCGTTGCCGATCACCCCGGCCACTCCCCGCGAGCGATGCAACGCGAGGCCGGCGAGCAGACCCACCACCACCGCGATCACCACCGCCAGCAGCGCGGTCGTCAACGAATACCGCAGTGTGGCTAGGGGCGTCACACCGTTGACGGGCACCGACATGGCCCGGTATCCGTCGAGTGTCCACCGCCCACCGACGCTCGGACGCACCGAACGGATGGCGAGCGCCAGGATCGGCCCGACGAGTAGCGCCAGTGTCCAGGCCCAGGCGCCGATGATCGCGAGCCAGGTGACGCCGACGATCGGCGGCGGGCGACGACCGGCCCGGGCCGAACCCGACGACGAGCCGGTATCACTGAAGACCCTGCTGCACACCAGGACCGCGACCACCACCACGATCTGCAGCATCGACAACAGGACCGCTTCGGGGATACGGAAGTAGCCGACGGCCTGGGTGTAGATCTCGGTCTCCAGGGTGCGCAGCGCCCCGCCGCCGAGGATGATGATCACCCCGAAGCTGGTGGAGCAGAACAGGAACACCAGGGTGGCCGCGCCGCCCAGCGCCGGCATCAGCCGTGGCGCCACCACCGTCCACCACGCACGTGACCGCGAGGCGCCCAGGGTGCGCGCGGCCTCCTCGGCGCGGGTGTCCAGCGATCGCCACGCCGCCCCGACGACCCGCACCACGACCGCCACGTTCAGGAAGGCGTGTGCAGCGAGCACGGCGGTCCACCCGTCGCCGATACCCAGCCCGTCGAGGGGGCCACTGAACAGTGCCCGAAATGCCACGCCCACAACGACAGTCGGCAACACGAACGGCACCGTCACGATCACCGTGAGCACCACCGCCCCCGCGCCCGGCATCCGGACATACAGCCAGACGATCGGGATTGCGACGACGAGCGCGAGCAGCGTCGAGGCGCCCGCCTGGGCGAGCGTGACTCCCAAGAGGTGCCAGGCGTGGGTCCGATCGATGAGCGCGCCGATCGAATCATCGGGTTTGCGCACGGTGATCGCGCGCCGGACCAGCGCCGCCACCGGCCACAGGAAGAAGATCGCCAGAAACGCCACCGGGATCACCCGGAGCGCGACTGCCCCACTGGCGGTAGCCGCCCGGCCGGGAGTTGCGACCATCAGCGACCGACCGCGGCCCGCCACTGCTCGAGCCACGAGTCCCGGTTCTGGGTGACGTACTCCGGCGGCAGGGTCACCGTCCACTGGGGTAGCGGGGCACGTTGCGCCCAGCCGTCGGGCAGCGGCGTGTTCTTCTGCACGGGATAGACGTACATCGACGACGGCAGTGCGCGCTGCACCGTCGGACTGAGCATGAAGTCGATGACCTTGCGTGCCCCGGTGGCGTTGCGGGTGCCCTTGAGGATGCCGACGTATTCGACCTGACGGAAGCACCCGTCGAGCAGGGCGCTCGTGCCGGGTGTGGCGGCCGGCGACGAGGCGTAGGACAGCACGATCGGCTTGTCCCCGTGACCCTCACCCGCACTGAACAGTTGGTTGTAGGCGATCTCCCACCCGGACACGATGGCCGCACCGCCGCCGCTGACGTCCTTCCAGAAGGACTGCCAGTTGCTCCCGAACATTCCGACCGTGGTGAGCAGGAACGCCATTCCCGGCGACGATGTCCCCGGGTCGAGCAGCGCGGCCTGCGCGGCGAACGTCGGCTCGGTCAGGTCACGGATGCTCTTCGGCGGTTGCTGGCCGCGGCTGGAGTACCAGGTGTCGTCGATGTTCAGGCACACGTCACCGCGGTCGACCGCCGTCAGCTGATCTTCGGCGCCGGCGATCGCGAACTCCGAGGCACCATTGGCGGCCGCGGGAGGGGCGTAGGCCTCCAACGCCCCGGCGTCGATGGGCCGGGAGGCGAAGGTGTTGTCGATGCCGTAGACGACGTCGGCCTTGGGCGATCCGGGGGTCAGCGACACCGTCGAGGCGAGTTGGCCCGCATCGCCGCTCTTGATCACCTTGAGCGTCAGTCCGGTCTCGTTGCGGAAGGTGTCGAGGACGTCGTGGGGCAGGCTGAACGAGTCGTGGGTGAGCATCGTGACCTCGGCGCCGGACTGCGCGTTGTCGCCACAGGCGGTGATAGTCGCCGCACCGACGATCATCGTGATCAGCGCGACGCCGACACGCACGAGTCGTGCGGGCATCGCCGATCGGGGCGGTCGGACACGGCCATATGGGTTGCTCACGGGACTCCCTGTACGGGTGAAGCTGGACGGTGATGCGGTAAAGGATGGTGCGGTGAGGATCAGCGCGCCCGCGGGAGCACACCGGATCGATCTAACCAGGTCGTCGCCCGTCACACGACACCACCAGCGACGCACCATCAGTAACAATTGCATCAATAGTCACATCTGCAACAGCTGGCGCGCGGTAGGCTGCCTGGACACCGCCCCTCCCATGGGGCTTAGACTGATCCGCGACCTCGTGGGCCCGCTCCGATGTCGGCCCACACCGACTCTTGTGAGGACACCAGCCTCGTGCGACATCATGCATCGATGCGACGACCCCATCGCCTGATCGCGGCCACCACCGCCGCCCTCGCGATGTCGTTGGCCATCCCTGCCGTCGTCTCCGCAGCACCGACGACACCCGCCGCCCCGTCCACATCGGCAGCGCCGAGCACCCCGGCCCCCCAGCCGGATCAGCGCACCCTCGACTCGCTCGGCGCGTTCGCACCCGCGATCATCGGCTCGGTGACCACGCCGGGTCCCGACGGGCAGATCAATCCCGATCTGATCCACCAGGCCCAGGCCATGGCCGACAATCGCCAGCTGCCCGCCCAGGTCCGCGAGATCTGGCAGCAGATCGTCGATTTCCTCGGCGAACCGGGTGAACGGCAACTCGCCGCCGCACAGGTCGCCGAGCGCCGGGTCGCCAAGCCGGGCGAGCCGGAGATCCCGCAGGGACCGGGCGCACCGAAGATCCAGCAGTTCCTCTACCCGACATTGGGCTTCGGCTGCATGCCGGGCAACGGCAATTCCCTCGGCCGCGCCCTGGTGACCGCCGGCCCGCAGGCCGCGCCGGCCCCCGGCCCGAAGCGTGGACAGGCCGGATACGTCTACACCAGCCTCGGCACGGGCCCGGCGATCAATAGCCCGTCGCGGAAGCTGTGGGCCAGCTGGATCAACATCGACAACGGTCGTACCGGGCAGACGCAGCTCAAACGCAACGACAAGATCAATGCGACCAGCGGGCCGGGAACCTTCACCGGCATCGCGAGCACCGGCAAGGGCCGCATCATCTCCACGATCTACGGCGACGTGACCACCAAGACCAAGGGCCGCGTCATCTCCTGCACAATCGCGCCGACCATCGGGCTCGCAATCATCTGAGCACACCCACGACGCCAGCGCCCCGGCCGATCGGCCGGGGCGCTGCTGCGTTCCGAGCATCTCCCATCGATCGCGGCCACATCACAACTCGGCTTCTCAGCTTGTTCACATCGCAACATTCGTGTTCTCTTTTAACTTAAGCATCATCTGTCACATCCGTCCCACCTTCCCGGGTGGGGCGTTTTTTGCGCCCGAGGAGAACTATGAGCAGCGCCATCCGTACCCGACCTCGCCGCCTGGTGAGGACCGTCTCCGGCCTCGCCGTCGCGGTCGCCGTCGCGACCGGCGGTGCAGGACTCGCACATGCGGCCCCGGCCACCACTCCGGCAGCACCGGCATCCCCGGCCGCCCCCTCGACGGCGACGCCCTCGACTCCGAACGGTCTGCTGCCCGATGAGATGGAACTCGGCGCCGTGCCCCTCGACAGCGCACTGGCCCAGGGCGTGCGCACGCTGAAGGATGCCGGCGCCGATCAGATCGCCCTCAAGGCCGCCGAGACCATCAAGAACAGCGTGGGACAGATCTCTCCGGATCAGATCACCGCGTTGCTCGGTCAGTTACCTCTCGACGGGCTGACCGGTGGCGGCACCACCGTTGCCGCGAGCACCGATGTCGCCGCCTCCACCGATCCACTGTCAGTGTTGCGCACCTTGGGAATTCAGTCCTTCACGCCCTCTGTGGCACCGTTCTGCGCGGCCCCCACCGCCGACAACCCGCTCGGTCTGGTCACCGCGGGCGCCGGTGCGGTGGCCGGCCCGTGGCCGATGAAGACCGAACCGACCACCGCCCTCAACACACTGCTGCAGCAGCTCTTCCCGAACCTTCCCGCTCTCAAACCGTTCAATCTCGTCCAGGACGGCCAGACCGCATACGCGTTCGTGCCGGCCACCGCGACCACCGGCGGCAAGATCCAGGTGGCGTGGTTCAACACCAGCACCCTGCAGGGCGGTTTCGCCGACCTCGAACCCCTGGGCGGCCAGAACAACGCCATCATGTCGAAGATCTTCGACCAGCTCGGCGCCGTACGTCTGGCACCGGTGAACACCGGCAAGGGCACCATCCTCTCGGCCGTCTACGGAACCGCCCAGAACGGTGAGACCACCTGTTACTTCCTTCCCGCGGTCGGCGTCGTCAGCGCATGATCACCATCCGACGCAGACCCCGCTGGGTCGCACGCAGAACCCGGACGGCAACCGCCGCGGTGGCCACCGTGATCGCCGTGGCCACCGGGGTCACCGGATCGGTCATCGGCCTGGCCCAGGCCGATCCCGAGGCCGCCGTCGATTCGGCATCCCCGGCCGACACCACCACCTCCGCGCCGACAACATCGACGGGGACCGCGGCGATGACCGCCGGCGGACAACCCGGGACCGTCTACGCCAATCGGGAAATCCCCGGCTCGCGGCTGTATGCGGGCGCCGGGCGCGGCTATCAGTTCACGTACTGGAGCGTGGGTGCCGACGCCCAGCCGCATCTGTCGACCGGATCGCTCTACCTCCCCACCCGTTCGGCGCCGCGCGGCGGCTACCCGGTCGTGGCGTTGGCACACGGTTCCCGTGGTATCGCCGACGAATGTGCGCCGTCGGTCCACCCGACCGACGCCGACCTCGACGCGCTGCGCACCTGGCTCAGCCGTGGCTACGCGGTGGTCGGCACCGACTATGCGGGGCTCGGAACCAGTGGCACCCCACAGTATTTCGACCTCCAGGCCACCGCACGCAACATCGTCGACGCGGTGGCGGCCGGGCACGACATCTCCGACCAGCTGTCCCGCAGGTGGGCGGTGGTCGGCGAGGGTCAGGGCGCGTCCGCGGCGGTCGTCCTGGCTCGCGGCGTCTCCGGTGCCCGTAGTGCGGATATGGACTACCGCGGCTCCGCGGCCACCTCCATCCCGGCCGAATTCGCTTCCGTGATCGGCAAACTCGGGCCCGCCACCACGATCACCGCACCCCCGGTGTGGGTGGCCGACGCGCTGTACACCTTGGCCGCGATCGGTGAGACCCACCCCGAGGTCGGCCTGAACGCCTACCTGACCGACACCGGGCGGTCCTGGGTCGCCAAGGCCAAGGACCTCTGCGTCGGAGACCTCACCCGTGCGGCCACCGGACTCGACCTCGGCTCGTTGTTCAGCAAACCACTCTCCGGCAACACCGACCTCACCACGCTGCTGACGAGCGCATCCACTCTGCCGACACGCGGATTCACCCGACCGGTGCTGATGTCGCAGACCCTGCAGGACTCCGCGGTGATCGTGCCGTTGACGCTGAAGTACATCACCGACGCCCGCACCGACCGCCTCGTCGACGGCCGGACCTACCTCACGCCCGTCGCGTCGCAGGCGGAGTCCATGTCGGACAACGACGTCCGCGCCTTCGTCGCGCGTGTGACCCGGTGATCTCGCGAACCTACGTCGCCGCCGCCGCGCTCGCCTCCGTCGTCGGCGCCCTCGGATCCCGACGAGGCGCCGCCGTCACCAAGCCGATTCCGTTGGCGCTGTTGGCCGGGGCGGTCATCCGCGGATGGCGGGGCCGGTCGGGGATCGACAACGCGTTGCTCACCGCGGCAGTGACGTCCTCGGCGGCCGGCGATCGGGCGATGCTCCTCGAGGAGTTCACCGCTCCGTCGCCGGCCGACGGTGAGCGCCGGCTCGCAGTGGGGCATCCGTTGACCCTCAAGGACTCTCGGCTCGCGGGCGGCGCCACCCTGTTCGCTGGTGCCCAACTGTCCTACTGTGCGTTGCTCTGGCGACGGGGTGCTCGACCCCGTGCACGAACCCTGCTCCCACGGGTGGCGGTCCTCGGCGAGTCCGCCGCCGTGATCGCCGCGCACCGGCCTCGGCTGCTCGCGGTGCTCGGCCCCTACGGCAACACGCTCGCCACCATGTCGGCCCTTGCCGCCGACGCACCGACAAATCAGCCCGCGCTGCGCGTGGGTGGGCTGCTGTTCCTCGCATCGGATCTCACGATCCTCAACCGGCGTCATCTGATCGGCCACCCGGTCCTGCGGCAACTTACCGAGACCTGGGTGCTGGCAAGCTATTTCGCGGCGCAGGCGTTGCTCGTCGACGGCCTTGCGGACTGACGATCACCGAGGTGATCACTTGGCCTTGGCGGCCGTCCTACTCGCCCGTGCCGACAATTCCGAGTCGGCGACCGCATCCATGTCCTCGAGTTCCATCCCCTTGGTCTCGCGCACCTTGAACCTGACGAAGAAGAACGACGCCGCCGCACAGAACGCGAAGAAACCGTAGATCCAGCCGAGTCCGACGACCTTGCTCATCTGCGGGAACAGCATCGAGATGATGAAGTTCGCGATCCAGTTGAACGCAGTGCAGACGCCCAGTGCGACACCGCGAATGCGGTTCGGGAACATCTCGCCGAGCATCACCCACATGACCGGCCCCCAGGTGGCGGCAAAGGCGACGACGAACAGGTTCGCACCGATGAGGGCGATGGTGCCCCAGGGGTCGTCGAGGGTGGTCTTCGGCGCGCCGTCCACCACCGTGGTCGACGCCTGGGTGAACGCCACACACGCCATCACCAGACCGATGAACATACCGATCGAGCCCCACAGCAGCAGCACCCGGCGGCCGATGCGGTCGACGAACAGGATGGCTACGAATGTCATGCCGACGTTGATCGCCGAGGTGATCACCGAGGTCGTGAACGCGTCGTCGGTGGAGAATCCGACCGACTCCCACAGCGTCGTGGAGTAATAGAAGATCGCGTTGATGCCGACGAACTGCTGGAAGACGGCGAGCCAGATACCCACCCACACCAGCGGGTGCAAACCGAAGGACGGACCGCGGATATCCGAGAGCGAACTGGCCTTCTCCCGTTTGACCGTCAGTCGGATCTCCTTGACCCGATCAAGCGGATTCGGTTCACCGGTCACCTCCTGCAGGATGCGGGCGGCCTCCTCATCTCGGTTGCGGCCCACCAGATATCGCGGCGACTCCGGGATCGACAGGGCGAGCAGACCGTAGATCACCGCCGGGACGACACCGACGAGGAACATCCACCGCCATGCCTCCAGGCCCCACCACAATTCCTGTTCGGGACCGCCGGCGGTGTTCTGCAGCAAGGTGTCCGAGAGCAACGCCGCGAAGATGCCGAGGGTGATCGCCAGCTGCTGCATCGACGCGAGGGCACCGCGGTAGCGGGCGGGCGCGATCTCGGCGATGTAGGCCGGCGCGATGACCGACGCGATGCCGATGCCCAGACCACCGAGGACGCGCCACAGCAACAGATCCCACAGCGTCTGGGTGTAGGCCGTCCCGATCGCCGAGATGACGAACAGGATCGAGCCGAGCAGCATCACCCGTTTACGGCCCCAGACGTCGGCGAGTCGGCCGGCGAACCAGGCACCCACCGCACACCCGAGCAGCGCGATCGCGACGGCGAATCCGTTGACCAGGAAGCTCAATTCAAAGGTGTCCTGGATGGAGCTGACTGCACCGTTGATGACCGAACTGTCGAAACCGAAGAGGAAACCACCGACCGCCGCGGCGATCGACACCGCGATCACCTTGGCCGTATGTTGCTCCGCGATCTCCGCGTTGTGCGCTTCAGACATGCAGAACCCATCTGTCCGGGTCCGTCGCTTGGAATCGATCGGACGACTGCGGCTTACGCTACTCGGCCAAGTGGTGCATTCCGCGGGGTTTCACCCGGAGACCCGCCGTTCGATGTCCGATGGTTACCCGGGGAAACGGTTCGCCCTCAGTCGGGTGCAGCCGCTCAGGCCGTGGCCCGGCCACCACATGTAGAGGTCTGCGCGTTGACCATCGGCACGAACGCCAGCGCACCGATCTTCTGATGGATGGTGAACGACACCGGACCACGACCGGGGTGCAGCACCACCTCCCAGCTCACCGTCTGCGCGCGGCTCGGCACGCGCACCGTCCCGGTGCGACCGGTCGCGTTGTTGCGCCACGTGACCATCACCTCGACGGTGAACTCGAGCACGCCGGGTTTGCTCCGCGACGATCCGATCAGTGCGATAGCCGGTCCCGGCAGCCCGTCGGACGGGAAGGCGATCTGGTTGTAGACGTCCACCCACACCGGAATCGGCGGCGCCGGCCACGGATTGGCACTGTCACAGCGGATGGTGGTGACGTAGTTGGACGGCGAACTCGGGGCCGCACCGGCCGTCGAGGACGCCCCGATCAACGCCGTGGCCGCCATCATCATCGCCACCACGACCGAACCGATGCGACGCATGAGGACTCCACCTCGTCGTATCGACAACCCCGACCCACTCCCCGATCGTCTACGTCCGGACCCACGCAGCATGGCGCTCATTCTAGGGGCACTACCCTCGGGGCATGGCGAAACTGCAGATTGCCCAGGACCCGGCCGCCGACGAGTTGCTGTCCACCGACCCGTTCGCGCTGCTCACCGGGATGCTTCTGGATCAACAGTTTCCGATGGAGCGCGCCTTCGCCGGGCCGGCGAAGATCCGCGACCGCTTCGGCAGCCTCGATCCCGCCGCGATCGCCGACGCCGATCCCGAGGCCTTCGCCGACCTGTGCGCCACCCCACCGGCGATTCACCGGTACGGCAGATCGATGGCCGGGCGTGTGCAGGAACTGGCGCGTGTCGTGGTCGAGGAGTATGGCGGCGATGCCGAACGGATCTGGACCGAAGCGTCCACCGGCGCGGATCTGCTGGCGCGGGTGCGTGCCCTGCCCGGCTTCGGTGAGCAGAAGGCCAAGATCTTCACCGCGCTGGTGGCAAAGCAGTTGGGGGTCACGCCCACCGGGTGGACGAAGGTCGTCGGCGACTACGGCAAGAAGGGCTTTCGGTCGGTCGCCGACGTGACCGACCCGGAATCCCTGCTGAAGGTGCGCGAGTTCAAGAAGGCCGCGAAGGCGGCCGCCAAGAAGTAGGCCGCAACCCCGCCGTGGAATGACGCCACCGTGGAATGACGCCACCGAGGAGTGACGCCGGCGACGATCGCCGCCTCCGATGGCCTACAGTGCGCTCATGGGTTCACCCACGGGCAAGGATGCGGGCCGACGCGACACGGGTAGCGCTCAGATCGATGTACGCGCGCTGGTCGAGTTCCCCTTCCAGATCGGTTTCGCCGTCACCGGCGTGACATTGACCGCCGCGGAATCGGCGATCAACATCGCCCGTATCACCGCCGCGAGCGTGCAGAGCGAGGTCAACCACGCCCTCGGCATCTCCGGTGACGAACTCGGCAGCACCTGGGCTCCGTTGGCGCTCCTCGGCCAACTCGCCGACCTGCTGGGTCCGGACCGGCCGTTCGGGCGGATCGTCGCGCCGGGCGGGCCGCTGGAACGCCTTCTGGTCCCCGGCGGGGTGATCGACCGACTCACCGCCGAACACGGCCTGCTGGACAAGCTCACCGCGCCGGGCGGCATCCTCGATCAGATGACCGAGGACGGCGGCATCCTGACGCGGCTGACGGCGAAGGACGGACCGCTGGACCGACTCACCCGCACGGGCGGTGTCGTCGATCAGTTCACCGAGAACGAGGGAATCCTCGAACGTCTCACCTCCGAGGGCGGCATCGTCGACAAACTGACCGCACCCGACGGCGTCCTGGAGAAGGTCACCGCTGCCGGCGGCATCCTTGATCGGATGGCCGAGGACGACGGGCTTCTCGATCAGCTCGTCGGTGAGAACGGTGCGGTGGAACGTGCCATCGCACCCGGCGGCCCCCTGGACCTGATCACCCAGCTGACCGAGGTCATCAGCGAACTCGCCCCGAATCTGCTGGCGATGCAGGACACCGTGCATGAGCTCGCCGAGACCGTCGATCTGCTGAATCAGTCGGTGGCGCCGCTCGGTGGGCTCGCCGACCGGCTGCCCAAGCGCCTGACGCGCGGGGCAAAGGGCACCGGCGACGTCACCGGGCCGCAGCGGGGCGGCCGGGAGACCCCGGACCAACCACAGATCTCGCCGTAGCGCCGCGGGCGGTCATTCGGCCCGGCTCAGCGCCGCGTACACCTCGCCGACGGCTGCGGTGAGCAATTGCACGTACCGATCCACATCCGGACAGATCCGCGGGTCGGCGATCACCGAGATCGTCACCGTGTCACCGAGTCCGTGCACTCCGTGGTTGAGGCCGTGCACCGATGACAGGGCCGGGAATCCCGCGGTGAACACCGACCGACCGCCACGTCCTCCCCCTGCACCGCCGGCATCGGTGGCGCCGATCGTCAGGTCGGCGTCGCCGCGATCGACCGACGAGACCACCGTGAGTCCGTCGATCCGCGCCGGAACGGTGCCCAGGTCGGCGCTGCGCACCCCGAGTATCCGCAGCGGCGCCGGCGTGAGGTGTTCGGCCCGACGCGATGCGCGCGCGGCGCCGGTCTCGGGTTGACGAGCGGCGGCGATCGCGGCCGCGATGGCCCTGGACCGCTCGCCGAGGTCGGCGATGTCGATGCGCAGATCGATACTCGCGTTGCGAAAGGTGTTCCGCGAGCGCCGTTCGGCTCCGGTGCGCGCGACCGGCAAGGTCACCACGCAACGTTCGAGATCGTCGCCGAGGTAGCGGGGCAGTGCCATCGAGATCACCAGGAGTGCACCGATGGTCACGGTGAGCGCGCCGCCGCACCGCAGTCGCCCGGCGTCGACGGTCACCGTCCGCAACACCCGGGCGTCACCCGGGACCTTGTTGATGCGAGACGGTGCAACACCGGATGGTTCGGCGCCTGCCGGCGGTCTCGCGGCGAGGCGCCGATGGCGATCGAATGCGACTGCACCCCAACCGAACATGAGCAACGTCTGGATCGGCAGCCATGCCAGTGCACGAACACCGGCCAGCCCGGTCGCGAGCGCCGACGGCACCACCGCCTGCCGCGGCCGGTCATCGGGAGGTATCCGATCCTCGGAAAACAGTTGTCGTGCAAGGGCGCTCGTGCGACGACCATCTCCCAGCGCATGCACGACCTGAAGCACCGCGACCACAAGATCTGTGCCACCGGAGCCGATGTCGCATCCGATCGGGGCCGGATCGTCCGGTGGGGACACTCCTTCGAAGAGGTGCAGCCGCCAGGGATGTTCCCGCGCGTCGAGCGGTGCGGTCATCTCCTCGGCGATCCGATCGAGACAGTCCTGCCATCGCATCGGTCCCGGACGTCGTCGAATCTGTTCGGCCGCTGCATATCTCGTGGCCCAGCAGGGACGGTCGAGATTCGCCGGGACGTCAACGACGTGGATGTTGAGATCTCCGATCAGCCGAGCTCGGCGGAGTAGGGTGCCGGCCAGGTCCGCGTTCTCGGTCGTCGGTGAGGTGAAGGCGTACACCAGGAACTGGTCGCTGTGCGCCCGGCTCGCCATCCAGTACCACAGCGCGTCGGAGGGTTGCATCCGCTCCACCGCATCACCGTACCGAAGGTACGTGGATTCCGGTGTACGAAGGTACGTGGATTCCGGTGAACCGAAGGTACGTGGATTCCGGTGCACCGAAGGTACGTGGATTCCGGTGCACCGAAGGTACATGGATTCCGGTGCACCGAAGGTACATGGATTCCGGTGCACCGAAGGCGCGCCGGTTACGGTGGCCCACACACGCGCGGACGGGCGACGCGAGGAGCACCGTGGTGTCCGTCGCGTCGCCCGTCGTAGGCAGCCGGGGAGCCGGGTGATCGGCCCCGCGGGGGTAGGTCAGTTGCCGGTCAGCTTGTCCTTGATGTTGCCGACGGCGTCCTTGACGTCCTCGATGCCGTCCTTGACGGCGGCCGAGACCTGATCTGCCTTGCCCTCGTTCTTCAGGTCCTCGTCGCCGGTGACGTCGCCGCCGACCTCCTTGGCCTTGCCCTTGGCGTCCTCGACCTTGTTGGAGACCTTGTCCTCGATGGCCATTGCGTATCCCTCCTTGTTGAGCCCCGTGTGGAGTGGGGCGCGTGAACGCACCGGGCCATTCCCGGCACGTGTCATTCGTTGCGCGACGGCGGGCGGATCTATCCCCGGTATCGGGATGACTGTCCGCCCGTAAACGCCGCCGCGACGTCATGGGTCGTGATCGATGCCCTCACGACGGATTCTGCAGATGCACCAGCGCCTGCACGTGGATGTCGGCTCCGTCGACGGCCGCTCGGATGTGCTCGATCGCGGGGTCGAGTGTGGCGGCCACCTCGTCGTAGGAGTAGCGCGGTGGTGCGGTGACCTCGATGCGGATGAGGCTGCGACCACGGTCGTCGACGGCCTTCACCGACGCCGCGTCGAACATGGTGTGCGCCGACAACTCGTCGGAGACGGCGGACGCCATCAGCTTCGGCGGCACCGTCATGATGCCGTCGGCGCCGCTGCCGGTCAGGACGAGGTCGTCGACCTTGCCTGGACGCGACGCCGCCGACAGCAGCCACAGCCCCCACAGCAGGGTCACGACGACGATGCCGAGCAGGACCGCCCACCACCAGGATGCGGTCGTCACGGTGGTTGCCCAGGTCGGGTCGAGCCGGTCCACCCATCCCTTGACGGGTTCCAGCCCGGCCTGCCAGGCGAGCGCCGCGCCGCCGACCGCGAGGAAGAGCAGGCCGAACAGTCCGACCGTCAGCCGGTGCACGATGACCGGACCTCTGTTCATGAGCGTCCCTCCTGCTCCCGCGCGACCTTCGCGCGAACGACCTTGCGTACCTTGATCTTCGGCGGATGTTTCAGTGCGGCCACCGCTTTCTCCGCCGGTGCGGTGAGCGCGGCGACGTCGACGTCGCCGGTGGTGGTGACGGTGATCCGGGCGGTGCGCCGACCCACGACGGTGGTCGCGTGTTCGACCCCGGCGACGGTGAGCAGCGACGCGCTGACGCGCCGGGCGACGTCGCCGCGGCGGGTCCACATCACCTGGTGATCCCCCAGTGGCACATGGGTTCTCCGCCGGGGTTTGACGGCGATCCACAACATCGCGAGTCCGACGATCACCAGGCCGATGGCGGCCGGCCACATCCAGGTCTGCCAGGTGCTCCGGGCGATCCAGTCGGCGGCGTTCTCCGACCACGGACTGCCGGAGATCCAGCCGAACCGCACGATGTGATCGCGGATGCCGATGGCGGCCACACCCAACAGCAGCAGACCGATGATCGAGCCGACGATCGCCGCTCCCGGGTAGGCGGCGGGTGCGAACACCTTGCCCTCGCCGATATCGGCGATGTCGGTTGCCTCCACCTCACGCGACGGTTCCGTGTCGGCCGGTGGCGTGGCATCGGTCTGGGCCGGCGGGGTCGAATCGACGGTTGCGCTCATGAGCTCACCCTCCTGTCCCGTGTGCCTGTGTGTCGTGTGTCTGTGTGTCGTGTGTCTGTGTCTCGAGCGGATCGTCGTCGCCCGGCCCATCGTCGCCGACGGGCGGCAGTGCGACGTAGCCGTCCTTGCGATCGTCGGTCTCGGTGGGCGCGACGAGCGCCGCGACGGTCACATCCACATGCCCGGGACGGATGCCGGTCTGCCGGGCCAGTTCGTCGGCCACGTGGGTGCGGACCCGTCGGCAGACCTCGGCGACCGCGCAGGGCCACGACAGGGCGACGGTCACCGACACGACCGGCGCTGTCTCCGACATGTCTACGCGCGCAGATGGATACGAGGTGCCGATGCCCCCGGGTCCCAGCAGTGAGGCGAGTCCACCGCTGTGGCTGATCACGCCGTCCACATCGAGTGCGGCGCGGCCGGCGATCTTGGTGCCGACGCGGTCGGCGATCACCAACGAGCCGCGGGCATCCGCGGTGGCGGGTGCGGCCGTACCGACCCGGGCCGGGTCGTGGTCGGCACTGCCACGGGTGACGGTGTCGTGCGCGGCTGCGGTTGCGGCCACCGTCAGCCCCGATTCCGGCTGCGCAGCAATGCGCCGAGGTCGATGGCGCCGTCGCGTTGCAGTCCGAGCGCCAACCCGACCGCGCCGAGGACCAGCGCGAGAACGAATCCACCGAAACCACCGGTGGTCACCGCCAGCGCGAGCAGCAGACCCGCGAACAGTCCGATCGTTGCGTTGTTACCCATCGTTTTTCACCTCTGTCATGTCATCACGTGATGAGAGTTGTTGGTGCCCGGCGGATTCGTCCTCGTCGCGCGGGGTGAGGCTCACATCCTCGACGGTGACGTCGATGGGCATTCCGGCGATCTCGCCCGCCACCTGCGACACCTGTTCGGCGACCGCACGGAGGTCGTGGCCGATGTCGACGATCACGTGGACCTCGCCGCCGGAATCGGTCAGGCGCACGCCGTTGACCCGGCCGCCGGGAAGGTAGGTCGCGATCTCCCCGAACACCCCGCCGTGCAATCCGGTGACCCCGTCGATCACCGACACGGCGCGTTCGATCGCCTCGGCTGTGCCGATCCCGGCGTCGGCGCCCTCCGACATCACTGCACCCGCGGGGTGTCCGACGCCTGATCGTCATCGTCGTCACCGAAGTGGATGTCGTGCACGGTGACGTTGACCTCGGTGACCTCGAGTCCGGTCATCGACTCGATGGCGTTGATGACGTTGCGTCGGATCGCGGCGGCGAGTTCGTGGATGGCGACCCCGAACTCGGCGACGATGGAGACGTCCACGGCGGCCTGTCGCTCGCCGACCTCGACGCCGATGCCCTGGGTGGTGCTGACCGAGGTACCCGGGATCACCCCGCGAACCTTGCCGACCACACGCTCGGCGGCGCCGCCGACGTCGTGCACACCGTCGATCTCGCGGGTGGCGATGCCGGCGATCTTGGCGACCACGGCGTCGGCGATCATCGTCTTACCTCGATCACCTGCCGGCGTGTCGGTGCGGGCCAAGGCGAGGCCCTTGCCGGCGGCGTCGGTGTCGGGACCCGTTGCGGTGGTGGTCCGGGTGTCGGTCTGGGCTGCGTCGCTCATGAGAACTCCTCTGTACTCGGGCGCGGGCCGCTGCCCCATGGGCCGGCCCGCAGTGGACACTGCGGTCGTCCGGTACGCCGATCGGTGCACTCCACGTGATGAAAGACCGTGTGCGGGTCCCATCCTCGGCGAGATCCCGGTATCGGCGTGCCGGTATAAAGTCAGTCGTAGTGGAACCGAAATCTGCACGCGTGAGTTCGGGTGACCCTGATCACAGGGCACTCTCGGCCGCACCGGGGGTGCCTGCCACCGATGAGTCGCCGCGATCGCCGCTGGCCGTGGCCGACCTGTCCGACGAGGAGCTGGCGGCGGCCGCCGGAGTCGGTGACACCGAGGCCTTCACCGAGTTGGTGACCCGGCTGCTGCCGGTACTGCTGCGCTACCTCCGCCGGATGGTCAATGATCCTCAGGTCGCCGAGGATCTCGCCCAGGACACCCTGCTCGATGCGTGGCGAGGGCTGCCGGACTTCGCATTTCGTTCCACGTTCAAGACCTGGATGTTTTCCATCGCGCATCGCAAGACCGTCGATCACCGCCGCAAGAAGCGCGACATCCCGACCGATGACACCCGTTTCGTCGACCTCGCCGCGGCGGAACCGTTACCGTCGGATGAGGCACTGCGGCACACCTTGGTCGACGCCCTCGGTGTCGAATTGCGGTCGATGCCACAGACCTCCCGCGCGGTGTGGTGGCTGCGTGAGGTCGAGGGCATGTCCCTCTCCGAGATCGCGCGGGTACTGAACATCTCGACCGGCTCGGTCCGGGGACACCTGCAACGCAGTCGTAAGTATCTGGCGACCCGGCTGGAACCGTGGCGGCCCGATCGCACCCACACCGGCGCACCGGAAGGAGCGTAGACATGACCTCTCGGATGGACGACGACCACACAGACGTCTGGCTGCGCGATGCCGGTCGACAACTCGACCCCGCCGACGGGCAGAATTTCGATGCGTCGCGCCTGGTCGCCTCGATCAGCGCGCGCCTGCCCCGCGCTCGGCGCCCCGGGCGTCCGCTGCTCACGGACTCCCCCGGCGTGTGGATCTCCGACCGTGTGCTCACCCAGGTGGTGGCCGTGCGGGTGCGGCAAACCGTGGGTCGGCTGGTGGTCGGCATCACCGCCGAGGGCAGCGACGGCCGCGTCGAGCGGATTCGGCTGGGACTCGTCGCCCGCTACCACGACATCCTGCCCGAGGAATCCGATCTGATCCGCGATGTCGTCACCGATGTGCTGACGCTGCTGCTGGGACCTGATCACGCACGCACGGCCGCCGGCGCCATCGACGTGCGCTGGGGCGATCTCGACACCGGCGAATGACGACCGGCCCGGGGCCTCCGACGGTGTGTCGGCGGCTCCGGGCCGGTGAGTCGATGTCCCTGCCGAGTCGATGTCCCTGCCGAGTCAATATCCCTGCCGAGTCAATATCCCTGCCGAATAGCCACTTCCGGGTGGGTTATGCGGTCTTGCGACTTCCCGCGCTCCACGCGTAGGGCAGTTCGGTGCCGTTGAGTTCGTGATCGCCGAGGGCACGCAGTTTGAAGATCAACGGGTTGTGCGCCGAGATCACCCGCGCGTTGCGCCAGTGCCGGTCGAGGCGAAGTCGTTCGGAGGTGATGGACGCGCCGCCGACCTCGAACAGCTCGGTGGTGGCATCGAGCACGGTGGTGATGACCGCGTATTGCGCTCTGGCGACATCGAATTCGAGCTCGTCGAGCAGCGCCTCGTCGGTCGCCCCGCCGTCGAGGAGCAGATCGAGCTTCTCGGCGATGTCGAGGACGAGGGTACGGGAGGTGTAGGCGGCCGAGGTCAGTCGGCCGATGACCTGCTGGACCAACGGATCCTCTCGGGGCAGATCCGCCGAACCGTGGGTGAAGGTTCGGGTGCGCGCACGTACCCATTCGACGGTGTCATCCAGTGCGCGGGCGGCGATCCCGGCGAGCACGGACAGCTGCACCAGCTGCAGGTACGAGGTGGCGTAGGTGCGGCCGGGCGCGCCGTATCCGGCACCGAGAAGCCGTTCCGGCCGGACCTGGACGCCCGTGAATTCCGTTGTGCCACTGGCGGTCAGACGCTGCCCGAAGCCGTCCCAATCGTCGTGCCGGTGCACGCCCTCGGCGTCGGCGTCGACCAGCACCGAGACACGTTCGCCATTGTGGTCGGCGGCCACCAGAATGTGATCGGAGTAGAGGCTGCCGGTGCTGTAGTACTTGGTGCCGTCGAGCCGGTATCCGCCGTCGACGTCGGTGACGGTGGTGCGGTAGCGGTCCACCGCACCGACACCGGGTTCGGTGATCGCGTTGCCGACCAGCGTGCCGTCGGCGACGGCCCGCAGCCACTGTTCACGCTCGGCCGCGTCGGTGGAGAGGCGCTGATCCTCGACGAAGGACCAGTGCACCCGCAAGGCCTGGGGCAGGTTGGATTCCGCGGTCGCCAGGTCGATCAGGAGGCGGAACAGCGAGCGCACCGACGCCCCGTACCCACCGAATTCGACGGGCACACGCAGTGCACCGAACTTGACGTCCTTGAGCCAGCCGATCTCGTCGTGGGCCAGTCGCCGGTCTTCTTCGCGGCTCACCGCCCCCTGCGCGATCCGGGCGAACACCGGGGCGAAGATCTCGTCGAGGTCGGTGTCGGTGTATTCACGAACGGTCGTGGTGCTCACGTAGTTCCTTTCATCGCGAACCAAGCCACGACAGTCTGCCCCCGCGGCAATCTCGCGCCCACCCTTGCGATCACCGCGCGCGTAAGCACGATTCGGGTCTCATCCCTCCCGGATGATTGTCGGCCGCCATATCGCGGCGACCCTCCCGGATCCGGCATCTCTGGCCTAACATCACCGTTTGCGACACCACCTGTGTGCGTCCGCGGATTCCCGTGTGCGGCACCGGTCCGGACGAGAGGCACCACGATGGCCAAAGGCCACAAGTCGAAGCCCACGGAGATGGCGATCCGGATGGACGCCCCGGCATGGTCGATGCCGCGCGGCACCATCATCCTGATCACCCTGGCCGGTCTGGTGGTGGCGGTGGCGGGCATCCGGTCGATCGCGGGTCTGGTGGCGCCGATCTTCCTGGCGATGATGCTCACCGTCGCGGTGTCCCCGGTTGCGAGTTGGATACGCCGGAAGGGCGCACCCGCGTGGGTGGCATTCCTGGTCACCCTGCTGCTGGTCTACGCGATCATCATCGGGCTCTTCGCGTCGCTGGCCTTCTCCATCGCCCGGTTCGCGACGATCCTCCCCACCTACAGCGACAAGTTCAACGACCTCGTCAAGCAGTTCCAGGACTTCCTCACCTCCCACGGTGTGAGTCAGCAAAAAGTGCACGACATGGTCCACAACGTGGACTCCAGCAAGATCATCAGTGCGGTCGGCGACGTCGTGTCCTCCACGGCCGGTGTCGCCTCGATGCTGGTGCTGGTCCTCGCACTGCTGCTGTTCATGGCCGCCGACACCGTCAACTTCGGTGACCGCATCAACATCCTGACCGCCGAACGGCCGGATATCGCCGCCGCGTTCAGCGCCTTCGCCCAGGCCACCCGCAGCTACCTCTGGGTGTCGACGGTGTTCGGTCTGATCGTCGCGGTCTTCGACAGTGTCGCCCTCGCGATCATCGGCACTCCGCTGCCGATCCTGTGGGGCCTGCTGTCGTTCATCACCAACTACATCCCCAACATCGGGTTCATCATCGGTCTGGTCCCGCCGGCCCTGCTCGGGCTCCTCGATGGCGGCGTGTCCCAGATGATCGTGGTGATCGCGGTCTACAGCGTGATCAACGTGGTGATCCAGTCGGTGATCCAGCCGAAGTTCGTCGGCGACGCTGTCGGATTGTCGACGACGCTGACGTTCGTGTCGCTGATGTTCTGGGCGTGGGTGCTCGGGCCGCTCGGCGCGATCCTCGCAGTACCGCTGACCATCATGTGCAAGGCCCTGCTGCTCGACATCGACCCGTCGACCCGCTGGGCCGACGTGCTGCTGAGCTCCTCGCTACCCAAGCGCGGTGATCCCGCCACGCCGGCCGACGATGACGCGAGCACGCCCGACGCCCCGGCGGACGACGCCGTCGGCGCGTCGGTTCCCGACGCCGACCGGCCCGGCGACGGCGATTCGCCCGCCGGCCCGGCCGATCCGCCCGCGGATGACGCCTCGGACCGCGGCTGATCATGCAGTGGGCCGAGCCGCACCCCGGCGGCCCTCAGCTGTCGGTCCACACCGGCGTGCGCTTGCCCAGGAACGCCGACATCCCCTCCTGCGCGTCGCAGGTGACCGCATTGGTCGCCATCGTCTCCGCCATGAGTTCGTAAGCGCGCGACTCACTCTCATCGATCTGCCGGTAGAACGCACGCTTGCCGATGGCGAGGGTGGACGCACTCGACGAGGCGATCCGCAGGGCGAGCTCTCGCACGGTCTCGGCGAGCTTCTCGGGGGCGACCACATCGTTGACCAGACCCCAGTCGGCGGCGGTCTGCGCGTCGATGGGGTCACCGGTCATCAGCATCTTCATCGCCCTTTTCCGGCCGACGGCGCGGGTCAGCGCCACCATCGGCGTCGAGCAGAACAGCCCGATGCGCACGCCGGGGGTCGAGAAGGTCGCCGCCGACGAGGCGATGGCGAGATCACACGTCGCAACCAGCTGACATCCCGCCGCGAAGGCCGCACCGGCGATCTCGGCGATCACCGGTTTGTCGAGTTCGTGGACGGCGGTCATCATCTCCACGCAGGTGTCGAAGACGGCGCGCTCGTCGTCGAGGGTGCGCTCGACGAGTTCGCCGAGGTCGTGTCCGGCGGAGAATGCGGGGCCGTCGCCGCGGATGATGACGACGCGGACTGCGGGATTCTCGGCGAACGCCCGCAGGGCCGCGGTGATCGCACGCATCGTGCCCGTCGACAGGGGGTTGCGGCGACGCGGGTTGGCCAGCGTGAGAATGCCCAGTGGGCCGTCCACGATGGTCTCGATCGATGCTGTGTCCGTCTGCGTCATGCCGATGCTCCTCGAGGTGCGGTGGTCCCCGGATTCCGATGCGGTGTCCGGTGGTGGCCGCCAATCAGACTGCCTCACCGGGCCCGGTTCACGCTCGCGATCGCGGCAGCGCCGGAGCCGCATCGAGGAGCCACAGGGGGCCACCAGCCGCGGTGACGGGCACCACATATCGGCCGTGACCTTGGTCACGTCAGGGGCGGATCGCTCGCCGGAATGCCGCCGACCGACACGCCGCGATGCGCAGGGGTTTCCCGGTGGGTTCACAGCGTTATCTCACCGTGATCAACAAGCCGCAGGTCGCGATGTCCGACGTGACCTTGCCGTTACCGAGCCCGTATGGTCGCCACCGGTCCGAGAATCACCCACCCCACACCGGGTGGATGAGAGGAGGAAAGATGACGACCACCATGAAGAAGCTCGCCGTCCGCGCCGGAGTCATCGGCGCCCTGGCCGTGGCACCTTTCGGAGTCGCCACCGCGACCGCGTCGGCCGACACCGGCCACAACTGGGATGCCGTCGCACAGTGCGAGAGCGGCGGAGACTGGGGCATCAGCACCGGCAACGGCTACTACGGCGGCCTGCAGTTCACGCAGTCGACGTGGCAGGCCAACGGCGGCTACGGCAACCCGGCCAACGCCTCGCGCGAGGAGCAGATCCGCGTCGCGGAGAACACCCTGGCCACCCAGGGTCCCGGCGCCTGGCCGGTCTGCGGCCAGTACCTCTGAGGTAGCGCCGCGCCACACGCATGACGGCGAGGGGGCGATCCACATCGTGGGTCGCCCCCTCGCCCATGTCTGACGCCGCCGCGCGGTCTCGGGCGTCAGCCGCCGACGCCCGGCCGGCCGTCGTCAGCGCGGTCGGCGACGACGTCGGGCCCGGCCGGGTCCGCCGCGTCGGCGCGCGTGATCAGCCGCGCCACCATCGGGAACACCAGCACGGTCGTGGCCCCGGCCGCCACCAGGGTGGAGGCCAGGGTCTGCGACATCAGTTCCGCCGCAACAGCAACCTGCGTGACGGCGACGATGATCGGCAATCCCGTCGCCGCGTACAGCGCCAGCTGCACGCGTTCCCGTCCCACCCGCAGACTCGCCTCGTGGGTGATCGTGCGTTCGGCGATCCATACCGGAAGCCCGCGCGCCACACCGATTCCCAGCACCAGCAGCACCCACACCAGCGGTTGCGAGATCACCGCACTGGGATCGATGTTCATGCCCGAGGTCACGAAGAAGGCCGGGATCAGCATGCCGAAACCGATGGTCTCCAACCGTTCGACGACCGTCGTCCCTTGAGGCAGCAAGCGGCGCAACACGATTCCCGCCGCGAAGGCACCGAGCACCACGTCGAGGTCGAAGACCGCGGCCACGGCCATCAGGGCCGCGAGCAGCGCCACCACCACCCGAACCGGTAGCTGGAAGGTGCCGCCGTTCATCTCCTCGACGGCCGCACGCAGGGCCGGGACGTGGGCCGCACGACGCGGAACGGCGGCGATGACCACCGCGGCCGCAGCGAACAACACCAGCACGAACGCCGCCGAGCCCACACTGCGGCTGGTCAACAGCAACGACATGGCGATGATCGGGCCCAGTTCGCCGACAGCACCGTGCGACATCACCGCACGCCCCAACGGCTGATCGAGCAGTCCGTCGGACTTGATGATCGGCAGCAGGGTGCCGAGTGCCGTCGACGTCATCGCGATGGCGATCGCGACATGGGCGGAGAAGTCGCCGATACCGGTCAGCACGGCCACCACCGCGGTCGCGATGAGCAGACTGATCAGCCAGGTACCGCCCGCCACCGCACCCGGCTTGCCGCGCAACAACTGCGGATCGAGTTCGTATCCCGCGAGCAGGAACAGCATGCCCAGACCCAACTGACTGACCGCCGACACCGATGCCGGGTCCGCGAAATCGAGAAGGTGCGGACCCACCACCATCCCCAGCACCAGCAGGACGACCACCTCCGGCACGTACCGGCGGGTTGCGCGTGCGACCAGTGGTGCGATCACCGCGGCCAGGGCGATCCAGAATAAGGTGACGGCGCTGGTGCGGTCGGGACTGACCGCGGCCTCGGCGAGTGTGAGCACCCGCATCATCCTGCCGCAGGCGGCGAGTCCGGGTGCAGTCGATGGTCCTGCAGGGCCCCGGTGTCTGTGCCTAAGATTGCCCATGTCCTCCCCCAGCACGCCGACGACGGCGGGCCCTGACGTCGACCCGTCCGTCCAGCCCGGAGCCGACCGGTGCACGTTGTCGATGTCGCTGCTGATGACGCCGGACCTGGCGAATTTCGCCGGGAACGTGCACGGCGGAGCACTGCTGAAACTCCTCGACCAGGTCGCCTACGCCTGTGCCAGTCGGTACTCGCGGCACTACGCCGTCACGCTGTCGGTGGATCGGGTCATCTTCCGCGAACCGATCCGCGTCGGGGAACTGCTGATCCTGTCGGCGTCGGTCAATTTCACCGGCCGCACGTCCATGGAGGTCGGCATCCGGGTGGAGACCGAGTCGATCCAGACCGGGGAGCGCCGTCATACCAACAGCTGCTACTTCACGATGGTCGCGATGGGCGACGACGGTCGCCCCATCGAGGTACCGCAGCTGAATCCGCAGACACCGGTGGCCCAGCGACGATTCGCCGAGGCGAAGGCGCGCCGCGAGGCGCTGCGCTCAGCGCAGTGAGTTCACCAGTGCCGCTGCATATCAGCCGCGATCGGCGCCGTTGTCGGCATCTCCGTCGCTTGAATCCAGCGCGGATCCTTCCAGCGCACTGACGGCGATCCCGTACGGGAGGAAGCGGACCCGGCGCTTGGGGTCGGTGTTGTGCTGATTGGCGCGCAGCGCGTCGATCTCACTGGAGAACACCTGCTCGACTCGGGCACCGCCCGGCTCGTCGACGACGAACACGGCCCACACGCCGGCGCCGGCCTCGCCGGCGGTCTTCGGCTGGGGTGCGGACCGTCGCGCCGACGATCCCTCCATGAACGTCGAGAACACACTCGCCGCACCGGGTTCGGACATCGCACGTCCGAAGACCTGCCGCAGCCCTTCCCCGGCTTCCCGCGCGAAGCGGTCGAAATCCTCGGGATCGAATCCGAAGGGTCCGTTCTGACCAGCCATCGAGGGCCTCCCTTGTCGCGGCCCGGCATCGGTGACAGGCATCTACTGCGATCCAGTGTGCCGACGGACGAGCGACTTCGCCACCACATGGCGGGGCCGGCCGGGTTCGGATCCGAGTGCCGCAGTGGTGTGCTGCTCATCGTCGGATGCGAACCCGCGCAGTTTCTCTGTGGACTTGTCAAAGAACGAAGACTTGTGGTGGCCCGTTTGGTACCGGGTCAGACGTCGCGCGCTGGTCTGTTGCGGGGGTGGGTCAGGCGGCGTCGTCGAGTCGCATGGTGCGGCGGTTGTAGGCGGGCTGAGGACGTTGCTTGGGGTCGACGGTGGCTGGTGGGATGAGCCATGGGTGTCGGTCGGCGCCCATGATGACGGCCCATCCGCCGTGGTGGATGTCGTCGTGACACGACGGGCAGAGCAGGCATCCGTTGTCGAGGTCGGTGGCGCCGCCCTCGCTCCACGCCTGGATGTGGTGGGCGTGGCAGCGGGAGGCGGGTGCGCCGCATTTGATGCAGCCGTCGTCGCGGACGATGTAGGCCTTGCGTTGGGCGTTGGTGAAGAACCGTTTGCGGCGGCCGACGTTCAGTGGGACGCCGTCACCGTTGGTGGTGATGTCGGTGACGGCACTGTCACAGCTGAGCATGTCGGCGGTGGATTCGGTGACGGGCCCGGAGTGCGGCAGTGACGCTGCGGCCGGGTCGTCGGCGGAGCGGATCATGAGGACCTCGAGGCGGGCGGTGGTGGGGATGGTGTCATCGGCCAGGCCGCGGACGGCCGCGTCGAGGAGGGTTTCGAGGGCGTCGGCTTGGCGGCGTTCGGTGGAGCGGGGATCGTTGCTGCCGTCGGGTTGGGGTACGGGGGCGGACAGCACGTCGATCGCGGTGCACAGTTTCTCTCCGACGGTGACATCCAGGTCGGCTTTCACGGCGAGTCGTCCGTCCGCATCATGGTGCAGGGACAGTTCGTTGACGCTGCGGTCCTCGGCGGCGGGGAGGCCGCCGTCGGCGTCGGCGGCGAGGTGGTTGCCGAGTTGTCGGGCGTACTTCTGGATGTCGGAGGGGGCCATTCCGGCTCCGGCGTGGGAGAGCAGGGTGATGGTGTGGTCGTGCCGCATGTCGGAGGTGACGTCTTCGGGGGAGCGGTGGGCGATGTGGGTCAGTCCGCGGATGATGGCGTCGGCGTGTTCGGAGCTGAGGGAGCCGAGTGCGGTGCTTGCGGTGACGCGGGGGATGTCGGTGGCGGCGGCTAGTCTGAGGTAGCGCTGTGCGACGGCGGGTGGATATCCCATGCAGATCAACAGTTCTCGGAGTTTCCGTCCTTGGCGGGTGGCGACGTGGAGTTGTTCGAGGTGTCCGGTGAACACCACGCACAGGTGGTCGACGAGGTTGCGGATGAGGCGCAGTTGGGTCATCACCTCGGTGGCGTGCCGGTCGGTCAGCGACTTCTGGTCGATGCTCGGTTCGGTGAGGTTGTCGATGATGACGTCGAGAATCTCGGCGAGATCGTGGTCGCTCATTCGTCCCCCTGTGTGAGTGCCGCTGCCATCTATTATAGCCGATCACCAGTTCGCCATGGGGTGGATCACAAGATGAATATGTAACGGTTGCAATGCATTTCGTACCTTCAGTGAACAGTTTCCCCTGCGGTGAACTGTGGTGAACGCAAGCCCCTGTGGTGAACAGAATTCACACGGGCGCGCATGTACGCCCCTCCGACGAAGCCCCGACCCGATCAACAACTCAGCGCGCGGTGCGCAGGCCCGCCGAGAGTCGCTCGAGAACCATTCGCGCGGTGAGTAATTCAGCTTCAGAGAGGGATGAATCCGCGGAAGCCTGGTCGAGAGCACCGGTCAGTCGCCGCCGCCAGAAGTCGTGGAGTCGCGCGATCGAGGTCTCGGCTCGTCGTGTCGCATACAACCGCACCGACCGCGCGTCGTCGGGATCGGGACTGCGTCGCACCATGTCCTTGGCCTCCAGTGAACGCAGCACGGCCGAGAAGTTGCTGCGCTTGAGGCCCGTCGCCGTGGCCCCCTCGGCGGGACACGTCCCGGGATTGTGATGAATCCAGCGCATCACCAGGACTTCGCTGCCATTGAGCGGAACGACCCCACTGACTCCGGCCGGCCCATGGGGTTCGATCTCTCGTGCCACCCGCAGAACCACCTCGGCGATATCGACGAGAAGGTTCACGCTCAACCCGGCGTCGCCCATCGACCCCGCAGCAGGGCCGTACGATTCGACATCACTCATTTGGATATGATCTCATAACTATATGACCTCGTCGACCACCGCGTCCGTGACCAGCGAACCGCGCACCGAGCGAGCGATCACCGGTCCGCTGCTGCTGGTACTCGCGCTGCTGTCGGCGGTCGCACCCTTCGCCACCGACCTGTACCTGCCCGCATTCCCCGAGATGACCGGCGAATTGTCGGCCTCGGCGACCGCCATCCAGCTGACGCTGACCGCCTTTCTGGTCGGCGTGACGACCGGGCAGTTGGCGTTCGGCCCGCTGTCGGATCGGTTCGGTCGTCGCGGTCCCCTGCTGTTCGGCGCAGCACTGTGCGTGGCCGCCGGCATCGTCGCGGTGATCGCGCCGTCGGTGGGCGTCCTGGTGGCCGCACGCTTCGCGCAGGGATTCGGCGGTGCGGCCGGAATGGTGATCGGCCGGGCGATCATCTCCGACCTGACAGCCGGCCGGGCCGCGGCACGGGCGTTCAGCCTGATGATGATCGTCGGTGGCGTGGCCCCTGTCCTCGCACCACTGCTGGGCGGATTCCTGGTGAACCCGATCGGCTGGCGCGGGATTCTCGTTGTGGTACTGGGCATTTCGGTCCTCATGCTGGTGTCGATCATCGGCGTCGTCCGCGAGACACTGCCCCCGGACCGACGTCGGCGCGATGCCGCGGCCACCACCGCCACGGCCGCCGCCGCGGCCTCACCGCGTGAGCTGCTCCGGCCGGGATTCCTCGGCTACGCCGGCACATTCGCGTTCTCGTTCGCGGTCATGATGGCCTACATCTCCGCGTCGCCGTTCGTCTATCAGGACATGATCGGACTCAGCAGCGGCGGCTACGGGCTGGCATTCGGCGCCAACGCGCTCGCCCTGATGGCCATCAGTGCACTGGCCGCACGACTGGTCGCCACCCGCCAGGTCCGCCACCTGGTCGGCATCGGACTATCGGTGATGTCCCTGGCGGTCATCACCTTCGGAGTTCTCGTCGTCACCGCTGCACCGGCGATGTGGCTGGCTGCGCCGCTGTTCGTCATGGTCGGGAGCCTCGGCATGATCTTCGGCAACGCGACCGCCCTCGCGATGTCGGCGGTCGGCTCGCACGCCGGCAGCGCCTCGGCGGTGCTGGGCGCGCTGCAATTCGGTCTCGGCGCACTGGTGTCCCCACTGGTCAGCATCCAGGGCCCGGACACCGCCGCCCCACTGGCCGTGGTCATGCTGATCGCCGCCGTGATCGCGATCGCTTCCTTCCTCGCCGCCGGACGCGGGAGGCCGACACCGGTCCCCGAACCCGTCTGACACGGACAGATCCGGGCCGACCCCGCTACTCCCACCCGGCATCGTGGACGAGGATCGCCACCTGAACCCGGTTCGCGACACCGAGTTTCGCGAAGATGTGGGTGATGTGTGCCTTGACCGTCGCCACGCTCATGTAGAGCGCCGCCGCGATCTCCGCATTCGATGCCCCCTTGGCCAACCAGATCGCCACGGTCCGTTCCCGTTCGGTCAGCGAGTCGAGGTTCGCCCGGGCCCGGACCGTGCCCGCGCGGTCGGGGGAATCCACCACCTGCTTGATCAACGCCGCCGTGACCGACGGACTGAGTGCGGGCTGACCGGCGAGCACATCGGCGATCGCCGCGACGATCTTCTCCGGCGGGGTGTCCTTCAGCAGGAATCCGTCGGCGCCGACGGCCAACGCACGCATCACATAGTCGTCGGCGTCGAAGGTGGTCAGCACGATGACCGCGGGCGGTGCCTCGAGTTCCTTGAGCGCCGCGGTGGCCGCGATCCCGTCCATCACCGGCATCCGCAGATCCATCAGCACCAGATCCACCGGATCGGCGGCGAAGACCTCCAGTGCCGCACGACCATCGGGTGCCTCGGCCACGATCGACAACGCCGGATCGCCACCGAGCAACAACTTCAGCCCCGATCGGACCAGTGGATCGTCGTCGACGATCATCAGACGTGCCATGGCGGTCACCACTCCCTCACTCGGGCGCACCCGTGCCGGGCAGCCACACATGCAGAATGAACATCCCGTCGTCGGTGCGCGTCGTCGAGTGCCGACCGCCGCTGAGTTCCACTCGTTCGGCGACACCGATCAGCCCGAGACCCGAACGCGGCAGGGCCGCGGGGACACCGCCGATCGGCAACGGATTGACCACGAGCAGATCCACCCCCGACTGCGCACCCGCCTCGATCCGCACGGTCACCGCCGACGACGGAGCGTGCTTACGCGCGTTGGTCAACCCCTCCTGCACACAGCGATACAGGGTTCGCACGGTGCTCGCCGGCATCTCGTCGAGATCCGCTGTGCGCGTGTAGGTCACCCGAATACCGGTGTCGTCGGCCGCTGCGACGAGATCATCGATCTCGGCCGGACCCACCTGCGGCTGCTCCGGATCGGCGTCACCCGGACCCTCACGCAGCACGCCGAGCACCTCACGCAGTTCGGTCAGCGCGAGCCGGGAATTCTCCTCGATGGTCCTCGCGGTGTCGGCCACCTCGTCCGAGCTCAGATCGGTACGGTAGGCCAACGCCCCGGCGAACATGCTGACGGTCGAAATCCGATGCGCCAGAACATCATGCATCTCCCGTGCGATACGCGCCCGCTCCACCGAGCGCGCCTGGGCGACCTTGGCCTGCTGCTCCTGTTCGGCGAGCATCGCCCGAGATCGCCAGGTGGCCAGCAGTTCTCGACGCGATCCGATGTACATACCCCAGGCCACCATGACCGCGGTGATGGCGGTGAGGAACACCAGCAGCACCAGAAGGGGTTCTCTCGCACCGCCATCGCTCGACGTCCGGAAGATCTCCTCGGACATCAGCCCGCAGACCAGACCCAGCACGGCCTGCGGGATGATCTCCCGCCAGCGCCGCCGCGTCGACAGCGACACCAGGGCGAGCGCACCGGCACCGGTCGAACTCAGTGACACCGCACCACACAGGGTGGTGAACGTGCACACCAGAACCGGGTGCGAGCGCCGCCACCAGGTGGCCACGTAACTCGCCACGCCGAGTCCGAGGTCCACCGCCAACCACCACGTGGTACCGCCCAATCCGGTGTCGGCCCGTGAGCTCACCACCAGGCCCGAGATCGCCAGCATGAGCAGCAGACGCCAGATGTGACTCCACCACGTCAGTGGTGGTTGATAGTCCTCGGGGCGCACCCCCTCACCGTAGTGGGGGGCAACCCTGATCCGCGTCCCACCGGCGGCCACCGTGCATCCGACTTTGGTCGTAGACCGATCCCGGCCTCATGCCCGATGCACACGACCATTCGTCACGCCGACGATGGGTCACATGATCACCGTCACCGAACTCACCAAGCGATACGGCGAGTACACCGCCGTCGACAACGTCACCTTCACCTGCCGATCGGGGCAGGTCACCGGCTTCCTGGGCCCCAACGGCGCAGGGAAATCGACCACCATGCGCGTGATGACCGGGCTCACTCCCGCGACGTCGGGCACCGCACTCATCGACGGGGTCGCCTACCGCGACATCCCGAATCCGGCTGCCGAGGTCGGCGTCCTGCTCGACGCGTCCGCCCAGCATGCCGGGCGTACCGGCGACGAGATCCTCCGCCTCGCGGCCATGACCATCGGCGCACCCCGCAGCCGGGTCGACGACATGCTCGAACTCGTCGGCCTCACCCCGGACGAGGCGGGACGACGCGTCCGGAACTACTCCCTGGGCATGCGTCAGCGTCTCGGTCTGGCCAACGCGTTGATGGGTGACCCACGCATCCTGATCCTCGACGAACCCGCCAACGGTCTCGACCCCGCAGGCATCCACTGGATGCGGTCACTGCTGCGCAACTACGCCGATCGCGGTGGCACCGTCCTGTTGTCGTCCCACCTGCTCCACGAGATCGAGATCATCGCCGACGACCTCGTCGTCATCGGCAACGGCCATATCGTCGCCCAGGGCACCAAGTCGGAGTTGCTCGCCGGCACCGGCACCGTCGTCGCCTCCACCGACGACCGAACACTGGCTGACGCGCTCGATCGCGCCGGCCTCACCGTCACGCAGACCGCGACCGGTGGCCTGTCCGTGGACGCCGAACCCGTCGACGTCGGACGCATCGCCGCCGAACACTCCATCGCGCTCACCGAGTTGCGGCGCGGCGACGGAGCACAACTCGAGGAGATGTTCTTGTCCCTGACCGCCGATACCCAACGCGAACAACGACTCACCGCAGGAGCCTTCTGATGACCGCACTCGCCGCATCCCCCACCGCCACCATGGCCGTCGCCCCCGAACGGGCCACCGCCATTCCGATGAGCCGTCTGATTCGGGTCGAACTCCGCAAGCTCGTCGACACCCGTGCCGGATTCTGGCTCGCCGCCTCCATCGGACTCGGCTCGGTGATCGTCATGGTCGCCATGCTGATCGCCAACCGCGACAACCCCGCGAACCTCACCTTCGGCCAGTTTTTCGGCATGATGAACATCCCGATCAGCATCATTCTGCCGGTGATGGCGATCCTGCTGGTCACCGGTGAATGGAGCCAGCGCACCGCACTGACCACCTTCACCATGGAACCCCGCCGTGAGCGCATCGTCGCGGCGAAGCTGACGACGGCGCTCCTCGCGGCCGTCGGGGCCGTCGCGGTGGCGCTGGCCATGGGAGCCCTCGGCAACGTGATCGCCGCGATCGCCCTGCCCGACCCGGCGGGCGCGTGGTCGTTCACTGCCGCCGGACTCGTCAATTCCTTTGTCACACAATTGTTCGGCCTGCTCCTCGGTTTCGGGTTCGCCGCCCTGTTGCTCAGTACTCCCGGTGCGATCGTCGCGTACTTCGCCCTGCCCACCCTGTTCACCCTCATCAGCCAGGTCGTCCCGTGGTTTGCCGACCACCTCGGCCAGTGGATCGACATGGCCGCCACCCAGGAACCGTTCCAGACCGAGTTCTGGCCGAGCGGCGGCGAGTGGGCCAGGATCGCGGTCACCGCGCTCATCTGGATCGCCGTCCCCCTCGCGATCGGTGTCGCACGCATCCTGCGCAGTGAGATCAAATAGATCTGCACCCGCAGATGACGGCGAAGTGTCAGAGAATTCTTGATGTTTCGCTTGGCCTCCTCTCAGCGAGCGTCGGCAACGTGGTCTGGTGACCAGCGATCCCCATTCCGAGACCACCGGACCGGGCACCACCGGACCGGACACCACCGGACCGATCGGACCCCAGCCGACCATCCCGATGACACAGGGCGCCCACCCCGGCCCGACCGCCGACGTCCCGCCGGAGTGGCGCCGTCCGGACACGCAGTGGACCGACCCGTATCCTCCCGGCACCCACCAGGTGCCGGGAGGATACGCGCCGCCGCCGATGCCTCCGGTCACCGGAGTGCTGCCGCACCACGCCGCACCTGCACCCGTCGCGCGACGGAGATCGACGCTGAAGCCGATCATCGCCACCGCCCTCATCGCCGGCCTCTTCGGCGGGGCGGTGGCGCTCGGGGGCGCCACGTTGATCGATCACACCACCACCGCTACACCACAACTGGGGACGGCGGCCACCGCTCCGGCGCTACCGTCACAACCGGGCTCGGTGACTTACGCGGCGGCTCAGGCCTCGAAGTTCACCGCGGACATCGAGGTGGCGACGGCCCAGGGCACCGCGATCGGCAGCGGGATCGTGTTGTCCCCAGACGGCTACGTCCTGACCAACAATCACGTCGTGAACGGTGTGGGTAGCGGTGCCCGGATCCAGGTCACCACTGCCGATCAAAACACCCATGCGGCAACGGTTATCGGCACCTCACCGTCCTACGATCTCGCGGTCATCAAGCTGCAGAACGTATCCGGTCTCACCGCGGCACCACTGGGCAGCTCGGCGAATCTCCAGGTCGGCGAGCAAGTCGTCGCCGTGGGCAGCCCCGAGAGCCTCTCGAACACGGTGACCTCCGGCATCATCAGCGCGCTGTCGCGGACGGTGACCGCCGGCGACGAGCAGGGTTCGCAGGTGACGGTGTACAACGGCCTGCAGACCGACACGCCCATCAATCCCGGCAATTCCGGTGGGCCGCTGGTCAACCTGTCCGGACAGGTGATCGGCGTCAACTCGGCCGTCGACACCGGCCAGTCCGCGCAGGGTGGCGTCCAGGCATTCGGCCTCGGTTTCGCCATTCCCATCGACACCGCACGACGCGTCGCCAACGAACTACTCCAGGACGGGAAGGCCACCAAACCCGTTCTGGGCGTGACCGGTTCGATCAGCGATACGCGCAATGCCGCCGCCGGCGGGGTCAGTGGCGCGCAGGTGACCGGCGTGACCCGCGACGGCGCCGCGGCAGCGGCGGGTATCGGTGCCGGCGACGTCATCACCAAGGTCGGCGACCAAAAGGTCGACTCGTATGCCGATCTGATGGCCCAAGTCCTCACCCACACGCCCGGTGAGTCCGTCCCGGTGACCGTGTCCGGCAGCGGGGGCGAACGCACCGTGTCGGTGACGCTCGGCAGCGCCGTCGACACCGAGCAGACCACGGTGCCCGGCAACGGCACACCCTGAGCGCCTCGAGACCCGACGACGAGCAGCCGTCACCGCAGGATGAATGTCACTGCGGCGGCGGCCACCTCGTCGAGGTCGTCACCGAGGTGACCGCCGATCCACTGTTCGGCGAGCGCGGTCATCGCACCGGTGTACATCGCCGCAGCCACTCTGCCGCCCACGACATCCCGACCCCGACCACCCGAGATCTGCTGTCTGCTCAGCGTTTCCGCGAGCACCGAGGTCATCAGCAGTTCCTCGGTGGCCGCTCGGCGCTCCGCCAGCACCGGATTGGCCCGACCGTGGGTGAACAGAATGCGGCCACGGCGCACGTCCTGCGAGCAGAATCCGAGAACCGCACGGATTCCGGCGGCCGTACGCGCCCGAGCCGAACGGCCGGCGGCCGTCACCGCCGCCGACACCTCCCCGGCCAAGTCCCGTGCGACCTCGTCATAGACTGCTCCGAGCAATTCGTCGACGCCGGTGAAACTCTCGTAGAAGTATCGCGTGTTGAACCCGCAGGCGCGGCAGACCGACCGCACCGACAGGACATCGGGGGTCTCGCCGCCGACTTCGGCAAACGCGGCATCGATGAGCCGGGCGCGCCGATCGGCACGCCGATCACTCAGGGGCACCCCCGCCCATCGGGTCGCATTCGCCATCGCATCACCGTACGACGGGATCGGCGCCCGGCGAAACCCTGGTCACGTCCGTGACCAGAATGTAGTCTGGGTACACCTGTGACCAGACCCTCTTACCCGGGAGGCCCTGCCGATGTTGTCGCTCGCCACACTGCCCCGCCGGCTCACACCCACCGGCCCGCTGCGCCTGCCCGAGTTGCCGGTCGTGCCCGTCGGGTCGCCGGTCCCCCTGCCACACCAGCTCCTCGGACAGTGGTTCAACCAGTTCTTCGATACCAACGTGCGCTCGAAGTTCTTCCGCGGCATGGTGTTCGATCAGCCCACCGGCGATCCCGGGTGGTTCGGTCCCGACAGCGCCACGTGGTATGTCCACTCGCACACGCCGGCGCTGATCTTCGGCCTGCAGTGCGCGTCGTATCTCGAACGCCTCGATCCGAGCATCTACTGGATGGGAATGCACCATTCCCGACTCGTCGAGCAGTCCGACGACCCAGCAGCACTGCCACGTCTCGATCCCGACGGCGCGGCCACCCGACTCGGCCACTCGCTCGCCTTCTTCATCGGCACCGCCTACGGCACCACCGACACCGCCGAACGTCTGGCGCGAACCGTGCGCGCGATGCACCACACGATCAAGGGCACCCGGCCCGACGGCGCGGCCTACGACGCCGACGACCCGGACTGGTTGCGCTGGAACTATGCGACGGTCGTCTGGGGAATCGCCACCGCCCACGAGATCTATCACCCGCGCCCGCTGCGCGGCGACGACCTTGATCGGTACTACGCCGAGTTCGTGCGCGTCGGGCACGCGTTGGGCGCCACCGACCTGCCGGCGACCAAGGCCGACACCCTCACCTGTCTGCGGGAATATCTTCCCCGACTGTCCCTCACCTACGGCGCCGCCATGGCGACCGGCAGCAACGTCACCGATCCCACTCAGGCCGCCGTGGACTGGGCCATCCGCGACACCATGCCACGGTGGGCGGCCCAGTTGGTGATGCACCGGCCGCCGTCACCGATCGAACGGCGCGCGCGTCGCGCGATCGTGTGGAGTCTGCTCAACGGTCTGCGGGCCACGATGGGCGTCACCCCGGAGTTCGAGCAGGCCCGACGGCGGGTGCCGGCCGGGACGACCGCCGACCACACCGAGCCCACACACGTTCCCGGTAGCGACCTCCCACTGGATCGGACCGAGGTCGAGCGCCGCATCTCCGCCGCCCAGTTCTGAGTCGCCGGGCGATCAGGCCCGCGACAGCCGCTCGAATCGAGCCAGATGCGCATCGGCGGAACCGAATTCGTACTCGATGACAGTCAGCCGACGGAAGTAGTGTCCCACCGCCAGTTCCTCGGTCATCCCCATCCCGCCGTGCAGTTGCACCGCGTTCTGCCCGATGAACCGTGCCGCCCGACTAATCGTGGCCTTGGCCGCCGACACCGCCGCCGCACGTTCGGCCGGTTCAGAATTCAGTGACAGTATCGCGAGATACTGTGCGGCAACGGCCTGTTCGAGTTCGATGTACATGTCCACCATGCGATGGGCCAGTGCCTGGAATCCGGCCAGGGGGCGGCCGAACTGCTGACGCTGCTTGGTGTACTCGACGGTGTCGGCCAGCACCTTGCGCATCAGGCCGACGGCCTCCGACACGACCGCCGCGGTGGCGGTGTCCCAGGCCTGCTCGAGCAGGCCCAGTGCCTCCTCGCCGGAGGCGATGAGCGCCGAATCCGGCAGGCGCACACCGTCGAGGTTGATGTCGGCGGCCTGCCGGTCGTCGACGGTGCGGAACGCGTGCAGCGTCAAACCGTCCGGTGTCGCGTCACCGAGCGGGATCAACAACAGCGCGGTGCCGTCGCGGTCGTCGGCCTCGCCTGCGGTGCGCGCGGTCAGGATCAGATGCCCGGCGATCGGGGCGGTGGTGACAACGGTCTTGGCGCCGTTGATGATCCATTCGTCACCGGAGCGATCGGCGGTGGTGGTGACGTGATGGAGCCGACCGCCCGAACCCTCCTCGAGTGCCGCGGTGGCGAGCAGTTCGCCGCCCTCGGCGACGGCACGGGCCACCGCGAGGGCGCCTTCGTGTCCGGTCCGGGCCAGCAGGGCCGCACCCAACACCACGGTGTCGACGAACGGCTCGACGACCAGCGCATGGCCGAGCGCCTCGGTGACCACCATCAGTTCCTCGGGGCCGCCGTCGAAACCACCGACCGACGACGGAAGGCAGGCGCCGACCACGCCTAGTTCGTCGACGAAGGCACGCCAGATCGCCGGCTGCCAGCCGTCGCCGACCTTCGCGGCCTTGCGGCTCTCGGTGAGGTCATATCGGGAGTCGAGAAATTTCGTGAGTCCGTCGGAGAGCAACTGCTGCTCGGCGGTGAGATCGAAGTCCATGGGTTCCTACTCGGTATCGGGCCGCGCGGCCGGTCAGAATTGGGGCAGGCCGAGAGCGGCCTTGGCGAGGATGTTGCGCTGAATCTCGTTGCTGCCGGCGTAGATCGAGCCGGCGCGATCGTTGAGGTACAGCAGCGGCGCAACCGCCTGCCACGGTTCGCCGGAGACGTATCCGTCGGCCGGAGGCACGTAGTCGGCGATCGGGCCGCCCGGCTTGGCCGCACCGGGCTGGTAGGCGCGACCGCGGGTTCCGGCCGCCTCCACGGCGAGGGTGGTGATCTCCTGGCTCAGTTCGGTGCCGAGCACCTTGAGCATCGACGAGATGGCACCCGGGTTGCGGCCGGCGTTCATCTCCGCGAGGGCACGGAACTCGAGAATCTCGAGAACCTTGGCGCGTGCCCGCGCATCGGAGATCTTCGCGGAGAACGCCGGATCGTCGGCCAACGGAACGCCGGCGGGCCCGATGACCGTCGCCGCGTGCTCGGTGAGGTTTTCCACCATCACCTGCAGGGCGGGTGCGGCCGCGCCGCCGCCACGCTCGAACACCAGCAGGTACTTGGCGACGGTCCAGCCGTCGTCGATCTTGCCGAGGACATTCTTCTTGGGCACGCGAACTCCGTCGAAGAAGACCTGCGCCTGCACCTTCTCACCGGAGGCCATCACCAGGGGCTGCACCTCGATGCCCGGCGAGTTCATGTCGATGAGGACGAAGGTGATGCCCTCCTGCTTCTTCCCGGTGCGTGAGGTGCGCACCAGGCAGAAGATCCAGTTCGCCTCTGCGGCATGGGTTGTCCAGATCTTCGAGCCGGTGCAGACGAGGTCGTCACCGTCCTCAACGGCCGACATCGACAACGACGCGAGGTCCGAGCCGGATTCGGGTTCGGAGTAACCCTGGCAGAAGAACACCTCCCCGGTGAGGATGCCGGGCAGGAAGTAGTCCTTCTGCTCCTGGGTGCCGAAGGCGATGATCGCGTGGCTCACCATCCGGATACCCATCGGCGAGAGCGCGGGCGCACCGGCGAGCACCGATTCCCGGCTGAAGATGTAGTGCTGGGTCAGCGACCAGTCACAGCCGCCGTGCTCGACCGGCCATGCCGGAGCGGCCCACCCCCGCTTGTGCAGGATCGCCTGCCACTCCATCGACGCCTCGTGGTCGGTGTAGACGCTGGTGCGCAGGCGGCCCGCCTCTCGCAGCTCTCGCGTGAGTTCGGCGTCGAGGAATTCGCGCACCTCGTCGCGGAACGCGATGTCCGCGTCCGAGAAGTTCATGTCCATCGGTGTGCCACCTTGTCCGTGTCGGCCAGTATACGTATCACATATATGATCGCACTCAATCTACGACATAGATCACTCTGCGTACACCGCGGGGCCGCCTCACACAGCCCATGCGCGAACTCAACTCCGCAGCGCCGTCGACGGTGGACGGCCGTACCGTCGTCGGTACGCCGCCGCGAACCGGCTCGCGCTGCTGAATCCCCAGCGGGCCGCGATGTCGCTGACCGTTCCCGCGCAGGCCTCCACGTCGCGGTGTGCCCGCGCGAGCCGGATGTCACGCAGCGCCACCGTCGGACTCACCCCGAGATGTTCGGCGAACGCTTCCTGCAGGCGCCGCACACTCGTCGGCGCCTGCGCGGCCATCTCCGCGAGGGTCCACGGATGCGCGGGGTCCGCTTCGAGGGCATCGAGGACACGTTTGACCGTGCGCGGACGCAGCGGCCGCGCGGCGTCGACGGGTTCGGGACCCACCATCAGCAGGAACGCCGCCGTGACCGCGGTCGCCAGTTGTGGACCGACCAGCGGATTCGCCAGCAGATCGACGGGTTCACGTTGCTGCGCCGACAACGCGGTCACCAGGTTGAGCCACGAGCGGCCCTCGTCGGTCCGCAGGTCGACCTGCTCGGGGAGGACCAGTCGTCCGTGCGAGCGCGCCGCGTGCACGCGGTCGGCCTCCCGCTCCAGATGAGCGGCGTCGAAGTTCACGCCGATCACGTCACAGTCGGCCGTCCAGCGACTGATCAGCGACGCCCGGCCCGCGGTGAACACGGTGCCCCGGCCGGGTGTCGACACGATGTCGGTGACGTCACCGCGCGACGCCCGCGACCGGGAATGCAGGCGTCCCGACAGCGGGATGTTGACCTCGTAGGCACCCGGATAGGCGCATTCGATCGCGACGTCGGTGCCCCAGGACAGGCGGCCGATGGTCACCGCGCCGAGTTCGACGGTCTGCAGCGACAGGTCGACCTTTCCGTCGCCGTCGAGATCGGTGAGCTCGTGCGGGAAGTACGCAGCGGCGACCGCCCGGTGGGCGCTGTCCCAGTCACGGGTGGCGGAGCCGTCACCGTGAGCGCGTTCGGTGGACATCGAGTGCGTCTTTCGGTCTGTTCTGGAGTCGGCGGGCTGAACCGACCCACACCTTGTCTACCTCACAGTCACCCGCGATAGCGATGCCCGTCACAATCTCGCCGCGCATTTCGTACCACCGCCGCGTGGTCGGTGTCGTGGACCGACGCCGCACACCCCTACCGTCGGCGACACGTCATCAGTCCCCGACTTGTGAGGAACGCACCATGACCACGAGGCTGACCTGGATCGACGAGATCACCATGACCGAACTCGAACGCAACCCGTACCCGGTGTACGAACGGCTGCGGGCCGAGGCACCGCTCGCCTACATCCCGGTGCTGGGCTCCTACGTCGCCAGCACCGCGGAGATCTGCCGGACGATCGCCACCAGCGATCGGTTCGAGGCGATCATCACCAAGGCCGGCGGCCGTACCTTCGGGCATCCCGCCGTCATCGGCGTCAACGGGCCGATCCACGAGGACCTTCGGTCGATGGTCGATCCGGCCTTGCAGCCGCAGGAGGTCGATCGGTGGATCGACGATCTGGTCCGTCCGATCGCGCGACGCTACCTCGAGCAGTTCGAGGACGTGGGCAGCGCCGAGTTGGTGGCCCAGTACTGCGAACCGGTGAGCGTTCGCGCCCTCGGAGACCTGCTCGGACTGCACGACGTCAGCTCCGACACGCTGCGCGAGTGGTTCCACAAACTGTCGCACTCGTTCACCAACGCCGGGGTCGACGAGAACGGCGAGTTCACCAACCCGGACGGATTCCGTGAGGGCGACGCGGCGAAGGCCGAGATCCGGGCGATCGTGGACCCCAAGATCGATCACTGGATCGCCCATCCCGACGACAGCGCGATCTCGCACTGGCTGCACGACGGGATGCCCGACGGCCAGACCCGCGATCGCGACTACATCTACCCGACGCTGTATGTGTACCTGCTCGGCGCGATGCAGGAACCCGGCCACGCGATGGCCTCCACCTTGGTCGGACTGTTCACCCGGCCCGATCAGATGGAGCAGGTCGTCGACGAGCCCGGCCTCATCCCGCGCGCCATCTCCGAGGGCATGCGCTGGACCTCCCCCATCTGGTCGGCGACCGCGCGGGTCGCGATCACCGACGTCGAAGTGGCCGGCGTCGAACTGCCGGCGGGCACCGTGGTGCTGATGTCATATGGGTCGGCCAATCACGACAGCGCCACCTACACCGCGCCGTCGGAGTACGACCTGTCGCGACCACCGCTGCCGCACTTGGCCTTTGGTGCCGGAAACCACGCCTGCGCCGGCATCTACTTCGCCAATCACGTATGCCGGATCGGTCTCGAGGAACTCTTCGAGTCCATCCCGAACCTCGAGCGTGACACGTCCTCCGACGTGGAGTTCTGGGGCTGGGGTTTCCGCGGACCGACCTCGTTGAACGTGGTGTGGGAGGCCTGAGATGGACCCCGTGACCCATCAGATCGTCATCGATGGCGCGGTCGCCGGAGATGCCGAACGCTCGGTGGACTGCACCGAGGATCAGACGCTGCTCGACGCCTTTCTCCGCAACGGTGTCTACCTGCCCAACTCCTGCAATCAGGGCACCTGCGGAACCTGCAAGGTGCGACTGTGCACCGGGAGCGTCGACACGCCTGACATCCCCGACACCGTCCTCGGAGCCGACGACCGGGCCGCCGGCCACGTTCTCGCGTGCCAGTCGCGGCCACGGTCGGCCGCCCGGATCGTCGTGGACACCGCAAGCGTTTCCGGTCCGGCACACCGTCTTCGCGATGTGGACGGCACCGTCACGGCACTGCGGCGCGTCGCCGAGGACACCGTGGCGATGCATCTGGAACTCGATGAGCCGCTGGAGTTCTCGGCCGGACAGTACGTCGAGGTGGAGATTCCGGGGACAGGTCATCGACGCCAGTATTCGATGGCCAACACACCATCGGAGAACTCGACGCTGGAGTTCCACATCCGGCGGGTGCCGGGCGGCGCGGCCACCGACAACTGGATCTTCGCCGAGCTGGCGGTGGACCATCGCGTCCGGGTACGCGGCCCGTGGGGTGACTTCGTCCACGACGACGCCACCGATGCACCGTTGGTCCTGGTGGCCGGCGGCACCGGGCTCGCACCCTTGAAAGCGATTGCGCGGCAAGCACTCACGATCAACCCCGACCACGAGATACATGTGTATCACGGCGTTCGCCACCAGGGGGATCTCTACGACCTGGACTTTTGGGCGGAACTCACGCGGAACCATCCGCACGTGAGGTTCACGCCGTGTCTGAGTCGCGAGGAGTGGGACGGTCGGCGTGGCTACGTGGGAGATGCACTGCTCGAGGACTTCGCATCGCTGCGGGGATATGTCGGTTACCTGTGTGGGCCGCCGGCGATGGTCGACGCGACGGTCAAGGCGTGCAAGCGCCGCCGGATGGCCGGACGAAACATCAACCGAGAGCGGTACTCCGCTGCCGCCACCACCCCCGAGTCGACGGAACTCACCGCCTGATCCGTGACGCTCGCTACCCTGACACCGTGGATGTACTACGCAGCGTCATAGTCCTGGTGCACATCATCGGCTTCGCCGTGACCTTCGGCGCGCTGGTCGCCGAGGCCGCGGCACGCCGGTTCCGCTTCACCCGCGTGATGGATTACGGACTGCTGGTGTCGCTGCTGACCGGCATTGCCCTGGCCGCACCGTGGCCCGCGGACTTCGAGCCGAATTACCCGAAGATCGGCGTCAAGCTGGTCATTCTGCTGATCCTCGGGGGTGTGCTGGGGATGGGCAGCGCACGTCAGCGTCGGACCGGTGAACCCGTTGCACGTGCGCTGTTCGTCCTCGCGATGGTCCTGTCGGCGGGGGCAGCGGCGGTCGCGGTCATCTGGTGAGTGCGCCCGGTCACCACCGCAGGCGGTATCCGGCCCGCACGCCGGCGGTCCCGGCACCGCGGTCGAGCGCCAGAATCAGTACCACAACCGATCCCGGAGATCGGCAGACTACTACCTAAACTCTGGGCGAAGGACAACGCCGACAACACGCCCACGGTGGTGGCGACCGCGGTGCGGCGGGGCGGTGGTCGTGACCGCCCCATGATGTCAGCGCATGTGAGGTCAGCGCATGTGAGGTCAGCGCACGTGAGGTCAGTGCATGTGAGGTCAGTGCCGAACGGTGACCACCCGAGCCGCACCGAACCCGTTGAACGCCGACGCGGTGACCGTCGTGTACGCCCCCATCATCGGGCTGATCACCAATTCACCGGCGGCCATGGGCGGCATCGGATGATCCACGACGATGACGTCGGTGCTGTCACAGGTGGGGCCGGCGAGCACCACCGGCGTGACGGCGTCCACACCGTCGAAGAGCTCGGCGCCGGCGAGGATGGCCGGCCAGATCCGTTCGGTGAGGATGTTGGAATACGTGCCGTAGATCCCGTCGTCGAGGAAATGCCACCGCCGACCGGCCCGAGTGGTCGACCCGATCACACTGCTCAGCAGCGTCATCGCCGGGGCGGCCAGCACTCGTCCGGGTTCGGCGATGATCCGGAAGTCGGTACGCCGCGCGCCGAATGCCGCGTCGATCGCCACCGCGAAATCGGCCAGCGAATACGGCAACGCCGCCCGGTAGGCCACCGGGAAACCACCTCCGATGTCGATCGTCGCCATCGACGCACCGGTGGCCGCGGCGACGGCGTCGACGATCTCGAGGGCGGTGCCGATCGCGACCGAGAACGCGGCCGGGTGCACGCATTGGCTGCCGACGTGGAAGCTCACCCCGCCCGGCCGCGCTCCAACGGCCAGGATGCGCTTGACCAGCGCGACCACCTCGTCGGGCGTAACGCCGAACTTGGCGGAGAGATCGAGGTGAGCGGCCGGTATAGCGGCGTCGCCGGTATCCGGCGGCGCGAACCGCACGAGCAGCTCCGGGACGACCGGCAGCGCCGCGAACCGCTCGATCTGTTCCTCGGAATCGACCACGAAGGTCCGGATCCCGGCGGCGACGGCGTACTCGACGTCCGAGCGTGTCAGGTGGGGATTGGTCACGATGCAGCGATCCGGTGCGATGCCCGACGTCACCGCCAGCGTCACCTCCGACCGCGACGCGAGGTCGAATGCCGCCGAATGATCCCGCAACACCGACAACATTTCCCGGTGCGATTGGCACTTCACCGCGAAATGCCAGTCGATGTCGGGCATCAGCGAGCGCAGCTCGCAGATGACGTCGCCGACCGCTGCCGGGTCGAACACCAGCAGCGGGGTACCGTGCTCGGCGACGAGTCGCGACCAGTCGTGGCGAGCGGCGCTATCGGCCAGCGTCCTCACCAGCTGCCGGCGATACCGTGAGTCCATGCGGGTGTCCTTCCGGGGTTGCGTCGTAGCGCACGACGCGAGAACGATTCAGTTCGTAGGAGACAATGGCGCAGGCGTAGAAGATGCTGTCCGACAACAGCTTTCCGATGACCCAGCCGAGCGCGGTCCAGCCGGCCGAACCCGACGACGCCGAGCCGGCCAGCAGCAGCGGCAGCAGATAGTAGGCAAGGGGACGGATGATCATCGAGTCGACGATCTCACCCGGCCCGAACTCGATGAGGATGCTGCGCAACGACCATCCGTTCGCGGCGAGGATCCCGACGCCCTGTGCCCGATAGGCACGGATCGCCCGCACATAGTTGGTCGCGTAATAGCCCACCGTGGCACTGATCGTGGCCGCGACCGCGGCCGCCACCAGCGACCCGGTCGCCAGATAGACCAGCGCCGCGCCGCCGAGTTCGGCTGCGGTGCCGATGATCTCGCCGGGTAGATACCGTGTGCACCACTCGAGGGCCTTGTGCCGCCACCTCTGTTCGGACATGGCACAACCGTCGCGGCTGCGAAGGAAAACGGCACGAGTAGGCCGCTACCCGTCCGACGCCGGCCGAAGCCGAGCGCGTCGCATCCACTACCTCATCGGCGCGTCGCGAAAGGTCGGGTACGCCGGTCGGATTACGGTGGTCGTCGTGGCCACGCCCAACCGCACCCGCGCACGCCGATACGCTCGACGCCGCAAACGCCGGATGGATGCCGTCGAGCACGACCTCACCGCGGCGCAGTGGTATCGGCTGACGTCGCTGTGGGACGGGTGTGCCTACTGCGGACAGACGGGGACACCCGTCCAGAAGGATTGCGTGCTGCCCATCTCCCGAGGCGGGCGCTACACGGTGACCAACGTGGTGCCGAGTTGCCGATCCTGTAACGCCGGCAAGTGCAATCTCGAGGTCACCGCCTGGATGCGCCGCAAGCGTCTCGACGAACGCCGGTTCCTGTTGCGCCATGCCGAGATCTGCGCGCTGATCGGCTCCGACGACGAGTGAGGGTTTCACTCACGGAACCCTCATCACCGGAGTCGATGGTGATACTTCTGGCGGCAATACGCCGAGCCCGTGACGAAAAGGAATCTCCATGCAGACCGACCGGCCCGACGCACCGGCCCCGGTGAGCACCGAACGACGGCTCAGCGCCGCTCTTGCGTTGATCGCCGGTGCCGCCCTCATCGTCGTCACCGCGCTGTTCCTGATCCACCACGGGGTGTACCTGGTGTTCGGACTCCTAGGTCTGGGGATCGCCGCCACGGGCGCGTGGTTCGCGATCACCGAGCGCGACCGGCGAAGGATCATCGGTTCGTCCGTGGCGATCATCGGGTTGGCGATCGTCATCCTCGCCTTGGTGCTCGCCATCGTCGACACCGGACGGTTCGTCATCACGATCATCGTCCTGGTCGGGCTTTTCGCGGTGGCCACCGGCTGTGCCCGGCACGCACTGACACCACATCTGCACGAACTCGACCGGCTGCACCAACCGTTGCGGCCACGCCATCCGGTGCTGATCTGCAATCCCAAGTCCGGCGGCGGCAAGGTCGAACGTTTCGGCCTCGTCGAGCACGCACGGGATCTGGGTGTGGAGACGATCGTCCTGGCGCCGGGCGACGATCTCGAACAACTCGCCCGTGATGCGATCGCCCGGGGTGCCGATTGTCTGGGGATGGCCGGTGGCGACGGTTCACAGGCGCTGGTGTGCTCGGTGGCCGTCGAACACGACGTCCCGTTCGTGTGCGTGAGCGCGGGAACACGCAATCACTTCGCCCTCGATCTCGGCCTGGACCGGCTCGATCCACGCACGAACCTGACGGCGTTCGTCGACGGGGTGCAACGACACGTCGACTACGCGACGGTCAACGACCGCGTCTTCGTCAACAACGTCTCCCTCGGCGTGTACGCCGCGATCGTGCAGCAGGACTCGTATCGCAACGAGAAGGCCCAGACCACCGCGGCCATGCTGCCCGAACTGCTCGGCAGCACGGCGCAACCCTTCGATCTGCAGTTCCGGACCCCGGACGGCCGTGACATCGACGGGTCCTTCCTGATCCTGGTGTCCAACAATCCGTATTCGGGTGCGCTGTTCGACGCCGGGAGTCGCCGGCGGATGGACACCGGCACCCTCGGGGTGGTCGCCGTCTCGGCACAGACCGGCGCCGACGCCGCCCGACTGGTCGCATTGTCGGCGGTGGGCCTGCGCAAGACCAGCCCGGCGTGGCACGAGTTCACCACCGACGAGTTCGAGGTGCGCTCCCGAGGCGGCCAGGCGTATGCGGGAATCGACGGCGAGGCACTCGATCTCGCCACGCCCCTGGTATTCCGGAGTCATCACCGCGGTCTGCGACTGTTGGTGCCCGCCGACAATCCGCTGGCCGAGTCGCGTCGGCGCGCCCGTAACGTGGATCTGCGGGCGATCGTCCAGATCGCGCTGCAGCACAGCACCGTTCGCTGATCCGCCTCAATCGACCGGGCGCGCGGACCGGGCCGCGAAGACGGGGTAGTCCGCGCTGATCGACTCAAAGTCGGCGACGGGTTGTGTGTAGGCCACCGGTATGTGAGTACGGGCTCCGGGAACCTGCCGAAGGTACTCCCGGAGCAGGGGTGGGCGCGCCGCGACCGGAACCTCCACCAGGTGCACCCGGCGTCGCCCGCGTCTCTCGATGATCGCGTCACCGTTGTTGGCGCGGACGTTGCGCACCCAGTTGCAGTCGTTGCCCAGCATCGCGCCCAGATAGTCCTGCCCGTCGACGGTGGCCATTCCGAGAGGAAACCGGTTGGGATTCCCGGTCTTTCGGCCGGGCACCTCCAGCGTCACCCAGCGCCTGCCCGGCATGATGCCCTTGCCGAACGCCCACGCCCAGACCCGGGCGAACCGTCGTGCGGTGGCATTGCCCTTGCCGCCGGCATACATCGCGCGCAACGCGTCGCCGCGGCGGGTGACGAGCGCGCGGACCGCCCGGTCGAACGTCATACCGCCGAGTGTAGTGCGCCGGTGTGGACCGGCCCGCGTATCCGATAGCCTCCCCGTGGTGGCCCTGTCTGCTCCCCTGCCGGTCCGCGACGGTGTCGGTCCCACGCGCCTGCGCGTCCCGACGTCGGGACCGTGGTCGACGGTCGCCGACTTCGTCGTCGAGCGGTTCGACCACCTCGACCCCGACGACCTTCGCCGACGATTCGACGCCGGCGAGATCGTCGACGACGACGGAACGCCGATCACACGCGAGACCCCGCTGGGCACAATCGAATTCCTCTGGTACTACCGACAACTTCCGGCCGAGGAGCCGGTGCCATTTCACGAGGAGATCCTGTATGTCGACGACGACCTCGTCGTCATCGACAAACCACACTTCCTGCCGACCACACCGGGCGGCCGCTTCCTTCGGGAGTCGGCCCTCGTCCGACTGCGCACCCGCCTCGACAACCCCGACGTGACGCCCATCCATCGGCTCGATCGTGCGACGGCCGGGCTGGTGATGTTCTCGGCCCGGCCGGCGTCGCGCGGCGCCTACCAGTCGCTGTTCGAGAAGAGGGAAGTCACCAAGGTCTACGAGGCGGTCTCGGGGCGGCCGGCCGCCTGGGATGCCGACGCGCAGATCCCGGCGCGATACGCCACTCCGTTCGCGTACCGCAACCACATCTGTTCGCGCCGTGGGGAACTGCGGGTGATCGTCGACGACACACGAGAACCCAACGCGGAGACGCTGATCGAGGTGCACGGTACCGGTACCAGCGCCTCGGGACGGACCGTCGTACACACGAGGCTGCGGCCCCACACCGGACGCATGCATCAGTTGCGCGTCCACCTCGCCGCTCTCGATCTGGGCATCCTCGGCGACCGCTGGTATCCCGACCTGCAACCCGAGGAGCCCGACGATCATCGGCTGCCCCTCCAATTACTGGCCCGCGAACTGGGTTTCACCGATCCACTGACCGGACGACGACGCCGGTTCGTCACCCGCCGGACGCTGAGCGAGGTGCCCGTGCGACACGGCTGAGCCGATGGGTCGTTCATGCCAGGTGACGAATCGTCGATACTGAGAGTCCGTCAGCAGCGCACCGCGGGCGGTCGTGACCGCCGGTCGACGTCGGTCGTGATCGTCACCCACCGAGTGAGAAAGGGGGACGTGTGAGCGTCGTCGCCATCTATCTGGTCGTCACCTTCGGACTGGGCGGCCTCGCCCTCGCGATCCGCCTGCCGCCGCTCGTCGGTTTCCTGGCCGCCGGATTCGTACTCAACGCGGTGCACGTCGAACATCTCTCGGGATTGGACACCCTCGCCGATCTCGGCGTCACCCTGCTCCTGTTCGCCATCGGTCTCAAGCTCAACGTGCGCATCCTGTTGCGCCGGGAGGTGTGGCTGACCACCTCGATCCACATGCTGGTCAGCGTCGTCATCGGGGGTGCGTTCCTGTGGCTGGCCGCGGTCGTCGGCGTGACGATGCTCTCCGGCGCGAGCCTGACGACCATCGCACTGTTGAGTTTTGCGTTGTCGTTCTCCAGCACGGTGTTCGTCGTCAAGATCCTCGACGAACGCGGCGAATCGCACTCGCTGTACGGGCGTGTCTGCATCGGCATCCTCGTGATGCAGGACCTCATCGCCGTCATCTTCCTGACGGCCACCAGCGGTCACGCGCCCAGCCCGTGGGCACTGACGCTGGTGGCTCTGTGGCCGGTCACCCTGCTCGCCCGTCGGGTCTGGGGCGGCCTGGGCCACGGTGAGATGCAGTCACTGTTCGGGATCGTCATGGCTTTGGTGCCCGGCTACGTGTGGTTTTCCTCGGTTGGGCTCAAGGGCGATCTCGGGGCGCTCATCGTCGGTGTCCTGCTCGCCTCGCACCCGGCCGCCACCGAACTGTCCCGGTCGCTGTTCCACATCAAGGAACTGCTGCTGGTGGCGTTCTTCGTGTCGATCGGCCTGACCGGTCTCCCCGATGCACCCACCATCGGTGTCGCGTTGCTGATGATGCTGCTGCTGCCCATGAAGGCGATCGGATACACCGCACTGCTGGCCGTGCTGAAGCTGAGGTATCGCACCGCGATTCTGGCCGGGCTGGGGTTGATGAACTATTCGGAGTTCGGCCTGATCGTGGTGTCCGTCGGGGTGAGTGCCGGACTGCTGACCCAGGCCTGGCTGGTCGAGTTGTCCATCGCCGTCGCGTTGAGCTTCGTCATCTCCGCGCTGGTCAACGGGCGCGCGAATGCGCTGGCGGAGAAGATCGTGGCGCGTCTGCCCGACCAGGACGAACACACTCTGCAGCCAGAGGAACGGCCCGGCGACGCCGGCGACGCCGAGGTCGTCGTCATCGGCATGGGTCGCGTCGGATTTGCCGCCTACCAGCGCCTGACCGAACAGCACCGCTTACGCGTGGTCGGCGTCGATTACGACGGCAGCCGGATTCAGCGACTCTCCGATCGCCGAATCCGGGTCATCGAGGCCGACGGCACCGACCTGGACTTCTGGATCCGGCTACGTCATTCGGACTCGGTCCGGTACGCGGTGCTGGCCATGCCCAGTCACAGCGCCAATGTGGTCGCACTCGAGTGCCTGCGAAAGTCCGGTTTCAGTGGTCGCATCGCGTCGGCTGCTCGATACGAGGACGAAGTGCAATGGGCCAAGGATCACGGCGTCGACATCGCGTTCAACGTGTACTCGGGTGCCGGCCTGGAACTGGCGGATCAGGTGGGTCGCAGTGCCACGGAGCCGCCACCTGCCCCGCCTCCACCCGACCCCGCACCCGACACCGACCGGTGATCACGCCGGTTCTCGCATCACCCCGGCATGTCGCACGATGCCCGACACCTCCGGCAGTACCGACGGGGCGGTCCAGGTCCGCATCCCGTCGCCGCTGTCGGAGTAGAGATACTTCCCGGCCTTGTAGGAGTCCAGGTAGATGCGCCAGGTTCCGTTCGGCAACTGGACAACCTCGGGGCCTTCCACGAAGGTTCCCCAATTGCCGGGCGTCACAAAGGAATACGGACCGATCAGCGACGACGACACGGCGTGTTGGACGAATTTGTGCGTCTCGTTCTTGGTGAATGCGTGATAGGTCGATCCCACCTTGACGATGGTGGTGTCGATGTGGTCGGCGCCGATGCCGAGGATCGGGACGGGCGCACTCCACGATCGCAACGACGAGTCGTTGGCGGTCATCAGGTAGGGCACGAAGCCACCGCCGGTCGACATCGACAGGATGACGTGGACCCGCCCACCGTCGACGAACCAGTCGGGCGCCCACGCCTTGGTGGTGAACGGCGAGAGCGACGGGATGTCGACCGACCCCGCCGACCCGAGCGACCCCGTGCCATCTCCCGTTCCGGGAAGCAGAAAGCAGCACAGCGGGACCGGGTGGTTCTGCAGGAATGTCCAGTTGATGCGGTCTTTGCTGCGCGCGAACCCGATGTTCGCCCCGTCGGCCGTCGTGTAGGTGACGTAGTACCACCCGTCGGAATGGCGGAAGATGCTCGGATCGCGCACGCTGCCGGCCGGAGGGGTGAACGCGTCCTTCTTGAGTACGTGATACGTGGTGCCGTCCGACGATTCGTAGACGTCCATGGCGCGGTCGCTGGCGTTGCTGAACGCCACCATCGTGTAGCGCCACCCGGCTGGCGGTGCCGCCGCACCGACTCCGGGCACCGCGATCAGCAGCGCGGCGACGGTCAGCAACGCCACCGACGCGATGGACAGCATGGTTCGAGCGGGAAACCTCACCGGAGCAGTATCGGTGAGGACCGGCCCACCGCGCATCACTTCGGCCTCGGACGCACCACATCGTTATGCGCGACGGCGCCGGCCCGAGATGTCAGCCCTTGGTCAGATCCTGGGCGAGCATGACGAGAATGCCGCTCGGGCCGCGCAGGTAGGTGAGCTTGTAGACGTCGTTGTAGGTGGCGACGCCACGCAGTGGATGGCACCCGTGCCCGGCCGCCACCTCGAGGGCCGCATCGATGTCGTCGACGGAGAAGGCGACGCGGTGCATGCCGATCTCGTGGGGAAGGGTGGGTGACGTGGCGATCGCCTCGGGGTGGATGTATTCGAAGAGCTCGATGCGGCCGTGCCCGTCCGGGGTCTGCAGCATCGCGATCTTGGCGTGATTGCCGTCGAGTCCCACGGCGGTGTCGGCCCACTCGCCGCTGACGGTGTCCCGCCCGACGACGGTGAGGCCGAGGTCGGTGAAGAAGGCGATCGCGGCGTCGAGATCTTCCACTGCGATACCGACGTTCTCGAGTGTGATGGCCATGGGCGACACCCTACTGCGGAGCAAGATTCCTTCCCCTGCCTTCGGCAGTCGTCGGCTCAGTTCTTTCGGGGTTTGCGCCGCGTGACCAACGGCCAGAACCGGCGCGCCGGATCCCGCAGATTCACCGGTCTGCGATCTCCTCAATCCGAGCACCCCTCGCCTGATAGGTGGTTCCCACCCGCGCATTTCGCGTGACCACCGACGGCGTCAGTTGCCGAGCCTCGACCAGGTGCAGCAACTCCACATGAGTGAGAACGGGAAATCGGTCACGCAGAATCTGTGTCACTCGGTGAGGCCACTGGACGTGCCGAGTTCGCTTTCAAGGTCGGTCAGTCCAGCGATGCCCTCGATCATCGCAGCCTGCTGCTTCGAGGCGATGAGCCTGCGCAACGCGAGGTCGATCACGGCCCGGTTCGAGCGCTCACCCGTGAGGGCTCGGGCACGCTCGACACTCAACTACACGTTGAACCGGAACTCCACCACGTCACCATCGGCCATGACGTAGTCCTTGCCCTCCATGCGCACCTTGCCCGCGGCCTTGGCCGCGGCCATCGAGCCCGCGGCATCGAGGTCGTCGAAGGAGACGATCTCGGCCTTGATGAAGCCCTTTTCGAAGTCGGTGTGGATGACGCCGGCCGCCTTGGGGGCGGTGTCGCCCTGGTGAATTGTCCACGCGCGGGACTCTTTTGGACCGGCGGTGAGGTAGGTCTGCAGTCCGAGGGTGTGGAAACCGGCGCGGGCGAGCGACCGCAGTCCGGGCTCGTCCTGCCCGATCGAGTCGAGCAGTTCCTGCGCGTCCTCCTCGTCGAGTTCGAGGAGTTCGCTTTCCACCTTGGCGTCGAGGAACACCGCATCCGCCGGCGCCACAGTCTCGCGCAGCTGCGCCTTCTTCGCGTCGTCGGTGAGGACCGACTCGTCGGCGTTGAAGACGTAAAGGAAAGGCTTGGCCGTCATCAGGTGCAGTTCGCGCACCGACCCGAGGTCAAACGAACCCTTCTGCGAGAACAGGGTTTTGCCGCTGTCGAGGAGTTCCTGCGCCTGCTTGGCGGCGGCGAGGGTCTCGGCGAGGTCCTTGTTCTTGCGCGACTCCTTCTCCAGCCGCGGGATCGCCTTCTCCAGGGTCTGCATGTCGGCGAGGATCAACTCGGTCTCGATGACCTCGATGTCGGCGAGCGGATCGACGCGACCGTCGACGTGCACCACGTCGTCGTCGGCGAACACGCGCACCACCTGACAGATCGCGTCGGCCTCGCGGATGTTGGCCAGGAACTGGTTGCCCATCCCCTCCCCCTCGGAGGCACCCTTCACGATGCCGGCGATGTCGACGAAGGACACCGTCGCGGGCAAGATGCGCTCGCTGCCGAAGATCTCGGCGAGCCGGCCCAGCCGGGCGTCGGGCAGCTCGACCACACCGATGTTTGGCTCGATGGTCGCGAACGGGTAGTTCGCGGCCAGCACGTCGTTGCGGGTCAGCGCGTTGAACAGGGTGGACTTGCCGACATTGGGCAATCCGACGATACCGAGGGTAAGACTCACGGGCGATCAGTCTATCCGCCGCGGGCCGGCGGTAGGCCGCGCCCTCACCTCAGGTGGCCGGCGCGCCGGACGGTTCCGGGTCATCGACGGGATCGGCGTCATCGCCACCGCCGCCATCGTCATCCCCGTCGCCCGGCTCCCCCGACGGCGGCAGGGCCTCCCCGGCACGCAGGGCGATCTGCTCGTTGAGGTAACGCAGGATCACCGCGATCGTCGCCGCGGCCGGCACCGCGAGGAACGCGCCGGTGATGCCGAACAGGCTGCCGCCGAGCGTGACCGCGAGCAGCACGATCACCGCATGCAGATCCATCGACTTCGCCTGCAGCCATGGTTGCAGGACATTTCCCTCGAGTTGCTGCACGGCGATGATGATCGCGAGCACGATCAGCGCGGTGGTGAATCCATTGGAGACCAGCGCGATGAGCACCGCGAGGGCCCCGGCGACGAACGCACCGACGATCGGGATGAACCCGCCGAGGAAGGTGATCACGATCAGCACACCGGCCAGCGGCACCTGCAGGACGAGCAGGCCGATACCGATCAGGGAGGCGTCGACGAAGCTGACGATCGCCTGGGTCCGGATGAAACCTCCGAGCGCATTCCACATGCGCTGCAACACTTCCCCGATGTGCGCACCGGCCGGGTGGCCGACCGTCCGACGAAGCCACGGCACGAACTTCGGGCCGTCCTTGAGGAAGAAGAACACCAGCACGATCGTGGTGAACACGGTCACCAGCATCGACGTCGCGGTGCCCACACCGGTGAACACACCGGCCGCGATGGTGCTCGCACTCGACTTCACCTTGCTGGTGATCGCGGCCACTGCGTCGTTGAGTTGCTCGTCGCGCACATTGAACGGCGGCCCCTGCACCCACTCCTGCAGTTCGTGGACCCCCTTCACGGCGCCGTCGGCAAGCTGCGGCGACTGATCGACGATCGACGGCACGATCACCGCGATGACCCCCGCGAGCACACCGATCCCCACCAGCATCATCACCAATGAGGCCGCGGCCGCCGGGACGTGGCGGTCACGCATCCATCGCACCGGCGGCCACAGCAACGTACAGACGATGATCGCGAGCAGGACCGGCAACAAAACCACCCAGGCGCGGCCGACCACCCACATCAGCACGGCGAAGGCGGCGACGACGATGACGAATTGCGCTCCGACGACGGCGGATGACCGCAGTCCGTTGAGCAGCACCCGCAGCCGCGTGGGTGGGGTCGGGTTCTCGGGCGGTCCGTCCGGGGTCGCGTCGCCAGTTGCGGTCACGCGTCGATCCTCACATACCCGGCACACCCGGGCACGCGGGTGTCTCAGCGACGACGAACGAGCCGCATGAAAAACGCGCCGAGCGCGTCGAACGCCAGGAGTTCGGCCTCCAGGGCGGTGATGGCGGGTTCGGCCCGGTCCACCGGCGGCGGCTCGGGCCGGGTCCGCGCGCGCCCGCGTTCACATTCCGCGGCGACGGTATCCGGGCCGTACAGGCCGCGCATGATGTCCAGTGCCCACTCGGGGAAGTCGTGCAGGTCCATGTGTGCGCCCCGAACCTGTCGGACGCCGCGAGAGTACGTGCCCATGCGCACATCGTGACATGAAATATGATCTACGTCACCCGAATCGGTGAACTGATTGAGCACGGAGAGCTGTCGTGCGGCCGTGTCCGATTCCCGCCAGATTTCTCCGGTTCGGGAATGCCAGAGTGGAGGGGTGACGACGACCGACCTGGATTTCGACAGCTGCTACCGCGCACTGTGCGCACGCGATGCGCGCTTCGACGGCCAGTTCTTCGTCACCGTCCGCACCACCGGGATCTACTGCCGGCCATCGTGCCCGGCGCAAACCCCCCGGACACACAACGTGGACTTCGTGGTGACCGCGGCGAGCGCGGTGGCCCGCGGTTTCCGTGCCTGCCGACGCTGCCTGCCCGATGCGGTACCCGGATCACCCCGATGGAATCTCGGCGAGGATCTGTCGGCACGCGCGATGCGACTGATCGGCGACGGCATCATCGAACGCGAGGGGGTCGACGGCCTGGCCGCCCGACTGGGCTATTCACCACGCCATGTCACCCGGGTACTCACGACCGAGTTGGGTGCGGGTCCACTCGCCCTGGCACGCGCGCACCGCGCGGCCAATGCCCGGGTCCTCATCCAGTGCACCGACCTGCCCATGGCCGACGTCGCCTTCGCCGCCGGGTTCAGCAGCGTGCGTCAGTTCAACGACACCATCCGCGAGGTGTTCGCGTCGACGCCGCGGGCACTGCGCAGTCTGCGTCCGGGGCAGTCGGGCACCGGGTCGGCGTCGGGGGTGTCGGCGTCGGGGGTGTCGGCGTCGGGGGTGTCACTGCGGCTGGCTTTCCGGGAGCCCTTCGATCCCGCCTGGTTCCGGTGGTATCTGGGGGCACACGCCGTCGACGGACTCGAGCATCTCGACGTCGACGCCGACGGCGGCTGGACCCATCGCCGGGTGCTGACCCTGCCCCATGGGCCCGCACTCGCCGAGATACGGCCTGCGACAGGGTTTCTGCGCGTCGTCCTCGATCATCTGGACCTGCGCGATCTCGGCGTCGCCGTCAACCGGGTGCGGCGGATGTTCGATCTCGACGCCGACATCGTGGCCGCCACCGACGTCCTCGCCGACGATCCGGCCCTGGCGCCGCTGGTGGCCGCCGCACCCGGCATTCGGGTTCCCGGAACCGACGACGGCGCACAGACCCTCATCCGCACCATGATCGGCCAGCAGATCAGTGTGAAGGCGGCGCGTGCGCACATCACCCGCCTGGTCGAGGCGCTCGGCGAGCCCACCGGATGGGCGGACGGTTCGTGGCGGCAGTTCCCCACGCCCACCGCCATCGCCGAACACGGCACCGAGGTGCTGCGCGGTCCGGGCCGTCGGATCGACGCGGTCGTCCACGCCGCGCGGGCGATTGCCGAAAATTGGGTGGAACCGAATGCGGGGGCCGCTGCGTCAGATCTACGTGCGCACCTCCTCGAGCTTCCCGGTGTCGGTCCGTGGACCGCCGACTACGTCACCATGCAGGTCACCGGCAACCCCGACATCCTGCTCCGCCACGACCTCGTGATCCGGCACGCCGCCGACGATCTCGGTCTCGACCTCGACGATCACGTCCGGTGGGCGCCCTGGCGGTCGTATGCGTCCATGCATCTGTGGCGCCATCGCCTGCTGCCCCGATCACCCGCACCCGACACACCGGCACCGAGCGTGTCGACGCCACCGCCCCCGCTGCTCTCCACCATATTCCCCGAAATGACAGGACATCCCCGATGACGATCACCGCACCCGACAGCTCCGACACCACCGACGCGGCGCCCACGGCCGGCTGGACGACGGTGTCCACCCCCGACGGACCGTTCACCGTCGTCGTGAACGATTCCGGCACTGTTCTGGCGTCCGGCTGGACGTCGGAACCCGAATACCTCCTCCAACTTGTCCATCGTGACCTTCGGCCGGCCGACATCGGCCGGTCCGCCGGCCTGTCGGCGATCGGTGAGGTCGTCGACGCGTACTACGCGGGTGAGCACGACGCACCGCAGTCGGTCCCGGTGTTCCAGCATGGTGGACCGTTCCTCGAGAAGTCCTGGACCGCCCTGCGCACCGTGCGTGCCGGCGCCCCGGTCACCTACTCCGATCTGGCCGGGCTCGCCGGCGAACCGGCCGCGATACGCGCCGCGGCCACGTCGTGCGCCCGCAACGCGGCGGCGTTGTTCGTCCCCTGTCATCGAGTGCTGCGCCGTGACGGCAAACTCGGCGGTTTCCGCTACGGGGTGGAGCTCAAGCAGCGGCTGATCGACCGCGAGGCCACCACGCCCACGAACTGACGTCGACGAGGTGCTGCTCGTGGTCGGCGATTCAGTCGGCGATTTCTGTCGGTGGCATCCGACAGGATCGTGGCCATGACATCCACCCTCGTCGCTCTCGTCATCGGACTCGCCGTCGGCGTCGCACTCGGCGTGGTGCTCGGTTGGCTCGCATGCACCGGACGATCCGCCGGTGCCGTCGCCGCGGCGCGCGCCGAGGCCAAGGCGTTGCGGTCGTCGCAGGATCTCGTCGGCCAGTCCCTGGCCGCGGCCTCCGAGGACGCCGCGCGGCGGCAGTCGGCCGCGATCGGCGCGCAACTGACCCACATCGTCGAACCACTGCATTCGCTGGTCGGGCAGATGGGAGACGAGCTCCGTCGCGTCGAGCGCGACCGGACCAGCGCCTACGCGGGACTCAGCGAGCAGGTGCGTGGGATGCATGTGGCGTCGATGCGTCTCGGTGATCAGACCCAGGCGCTGGCCACCGCGCTGCACACCCCGCACCTGCGCGGCCGGTGGGGCGAGGTGGCGCTCGAGCGGGTGGTGGAACTTGCCGGCATGACCCGGCACTGTGATTTCGACACGCAGGTTTCGGTGCGATCGACGCTGACCGGGGATCTGCGCCCGGACATGGTCGTCCACCTCGCCGGGGGCCGCGACATCGTCGTCGACGCGAAGGTGCCGCTGCAGGCCTACCTGCAGGCCGCCGACTGCGATGATCCCGAGATGCATCGGGACCTGCTGTCCGATCATGCGCGGGCGGTTCGGTCGCACATCTCGGCGTTGTCGTCGAAGGCGTACTGGTCGGCCTTCGACCAGTCACCGGAACTCGTCGTGCTGTTCGTGCCCGCCGACGGCGTGCTCGAGTGGGCGGCCCGCGCCGACCCGACACTCATCGAATTCGGCATCACCAAGAATGTGGTCCTGACCACCCCGTCGAGCCTGGTGTCGTTGTTGCGAACCGTCGCCCTCGGGTGGCGTCACGACGCGATGGCCCGCGACGCGGCGGTGATCCACGAGCTCGGCGTCGAACTGCATCACCGACTCGAGACCGTCCTCGGCCACCTCGATCGGGTGGGCGTGGGCCTTCGTCGAGCCGTCGAGGCGTACAACTCGACCGTGGGGGCACTGGATTCGCGCGTGGGTGTGACGGCCCGCCGACTCGCCTCCCTCGAGGCGCTCGGCGACCTGCCCGAGCCGACGGCACCACGTCATGTCGACGATCCCATCCGCACCGCGAGTCGGACACACGGCGTCGGCATCGATACCTGACGGATCACCACGACACGTCGGTTGCCGGGAAAGCAGCCCACAACCGGTACCGTCTAGGGGTGCCCTTTCCGCAACGAAGCTCCTCCGCGGTACCACTGGATCAGCAGTCGGTGCTGCCGACCGTCCGTGGTGTGCCCTGGTGGGGCGCCGTCCTCATTGCGACGATCCTGACCGCGATCGGTGCCGTCATCGACGCGAAGAACAATGACAGCCTGGGTGCGACCTTCAACTTCTGTCTGCTCGTCGGTTGCTGCCTCGCTGCGCTGGCGGTGCGTCGCCGCGCGCTGTTCACCGCAGCGGCTCAGCCTCCGCTGATCGCCTTCGTCGTCGGCATGCTCGCGCTCTACGGACTCAACGCCGACGATTCGTCGGGTCTGCGGTCGCTGGTGCTCAAGGTGCTGCTACCGATCACCGCGAACTTCCCCTGGATGGCCATCACCTTCGTGGTGACGTTGATCCTGGTGCTGCTGCGGTGGTACCTGACGCGTCCCGCCTCCACACCGACCCCGACCACGGCGAAGCGCACACCCACCCGGCGTCGTGCGTCCGGATCGCCGGCGCCCGAGGCCCAGCCCGGTCGCCGAACCCGGGCCCGGGCCGACGCCGCGGGTCAGCAGTCGCCACGCCCGGATACGGTGCGCGCTCAGAAAAGCAGCGCGACACGGGCGTCGCGCGCAGGTGAGCGTCCCCGACGCCGACGCTCCGACGAACCGACCGCGGTTGCCGCCACGGCGAGTCCGTCGACCCGTCGCCCCGCCGGTGAGACGCCGCCGCGCGGGACCGAACGTCCGGTCGCGGCAACCGAATCCGCCGACCCCGGTCGCCGACGTGCCCGATCCGCCGCCGCCGATCTCGATCGATACGAACCCCGGGCCGCCGGCGCGGCGCCCTATCGGACGAGCCGCGAGGGCGGCAACCGCGCCTGAACCCCAGGACACGGTGGCGGTCAGCGCCCGGTGTCGGTCAGCGCACGGTGCCGATCAGCGAACGTTGTCGGTCAGCCAGGCCCCCAGGCGCGCGGCCGCGTCGTCGACCAGCGCCGGCCAGTCCATCGCGCCTTCGTCGGCGGTGTCGGTGACGACCTTGACCAACCGGCATCCGACGCCGAACGCGGCACAGACGTGGGCGATCGCGGCGCCCTCCATGTCGACGAGGTCGGCCTGCTGCGCGAGACGGTCCCGGTGCGCCGGGTCGGCGACGAAGGTGTCGCCGGTCGCCAGTACCGTGCCGTCGCCCTCGGGAAGATCCCAGCGATCGGTGACCGGATAGCCCATCGCGATCAGTTCGGCGCTGCTGATGTCGTGTTCGACGACCACCGACGGCACGAACAGCCCACTGTGGTGCGTGCGCAACGCGCCGGCGGTCCCGATGTTGACGACCTCGCGGACCGCGGGTCCGGTCGCGAGTTCACGGGTGAGCGCCAGTGAGGTGGCCACCTTCCCGATACCGGTGATGAGCAGACGGGCGCCCGGGGGAACGTGAGCCGCCTCCGACCGTGTGGCGGACACGATCAGGACCGTGGAATCGGTGTGCATCAGATGATTGTCGCCAAGTCCAGCGTCGCCCGCGCCGCCCGCCCCAGTTCATCACCGTAGGACGGTCCGTGCCCGGCTGCGTGGACGGCGAGCGGATGAAGTTGATGTACCGGTATCCGCTCACGCCATCCGGCGCGCAACGGGTGGGCCGCGAGGTAGCCGTCGAGAATCGCCGACAGCTGCGGCGTCCCGAACAGTGCCAGCATCGCCAGGTCGGTTTCGCGGTGCCCGCCGTGGGCGGCGGGATCGATCATCACCACCCCGTCGGGTGTCCACATCACGTTCCCGCTCCACAGGTCGCCGTGCAGACGGCTGGGCGCCTCGTCGTCGTCGAAGGCGCCGTCGGCGATCGCCTCGCAGGCGCGTCGCGTGAGTCGGTCGTCCGCGCGCGTGAGGTACCCGGCCCGCACCGCGGTGTCGAGGTAGGGCTCCACTCGCTCGCGCGCATAGAACTCGCCCCACCGGTCGTGGGTACGGGAACTCAGCGGTCGTTCCCCGATGAACTGGCGGCCGGTGTATCCCTGCGGCGGCGACCCGAATGCCGGCGCACCCGCATCATGCATCGCCGCGAGTGCGGCCCCGAAGGTGCGGGCCGCGACCGGGTCGGGTCGTGTGGCGGCCAGTCGACGCAGCTCGATGGCGTCGCCGGACACCGAGATCACCTCGACGACCGGGGCACCGGCCGCCGCCAGCCAGCGCAGGCCGGCGGCTTCGGCGGCAAAGAAGTCGGGATCGGAGCCGCGACTCGACTTCCGAAAGACGTTGTCGGTCAATGGAGATCAGCTTTGCGGGGAGCCGATCCCGGAGTCGGAGTCGACCGCCTCGCCCCGGGCGGAAGCGCTGATCCGGGCCAGTCGCGCGAAACGGTCGTTGGCGATCCGCATGACGATTTCGTAGGGCAGGGCGAACTTGCGCGCCCACCAGTACCCGAACCGGATGTCGAACGAGGTGTAGACGAGGAACCGATTCTTCTTGATGCCCTTGATGATCGACGACGCCGCCTTGTCCGGACTGACGGCGACCTTGTGGAAGTTGTCGATCTGACGGGCCACCCGCGGATCCGCGCGATCAATGCCGGCGATCTCCACGGTGTTGACCAGCGGGGTGTCCACGCCGCCGGGACAGACCAGGCACACCCCGATGTGATGACGCCGCAGGTCGAAACGGAGGACCTCCGACACCCCGCGGATACCGAACTTCGAGGCGCTGTAGGCGGCATGCCAGGGCAACGCGAGCAGCCCGGCCGCCGACGACACGTTGACCAGCTGCCCACCGCGGCCTCGCCGGACCATCTGCGGCACAAAGCATTCGATGATGTGGATCGGCCCCATCAGGTTCACATCGACCATCGTGCGCCAGTGCCGGTGCTCCAGATTCTCCACCGTTCCCCACGCCGAGACGCCGGCGATGTTCATCACCACGTCCATCACGCCGACCTCGGCGTCGACCTCCCGCGCGAACCCGCACACCCAGTCGAAGTCGGAGACGTCGCCGGCGGCATGGAACACCACACTCGCGCCGTCGCCCACCAGATCGGCGACGGCACGATCGAGCGCATCCGCGTGTAGGTCGGTGAGAACCAGTTCGGCGCCCTCACGCGCCGCAGCGCGCGCGGTGGCCAGACCGATCCCGCTCGCCGCTCCGGTGATCAGGACCCGGCGCCGGCGCAGGGTCGGTACGGGCGGAGCCATCCAGACGAGATCTCGAAGTGCCATGCCTCGACCCTAATCGTGGGTTCGGATCACTCAGCCGATCGGGAGCTTTCCGCCGAACAGCCCGTAGATCACCTCGAGCATCGCGTTGAGCACCTGCGCGGAGGCGTCCTGCCCTTCGGTGAGCATCAGTTGGGCGATCTCGGCCGGATCCTCGGTGCCCAGCAGTTTCTGGATGAACGGCAGCACGGCCGAGAGTTCGGAGTCGTCCCCCGACGGCGTGGTCGTGGTCGTCGGCGGTGTGGTCGCCGCCGCGCCGGGAGCGCTTGTCGTCGGGGCGCTCGACCCCGAGGTGGCCGCAGCACCCGAGACGTAGTTGAGGATGCCGTCGGTGATGGCCATCGAGTACTTGAGCTGGCCGTCACGCCCGGACAACGCTGCGGCTTCCTGCGGGTTGGACAGGTTGCCCATCTCGATGAACACCGCGGGCACCTTGGTCAGGTTGACCGCCGCGATGTCGGAGCGGGTCTGGATGCCATTGACGACCCCGGCGTAGTTGGCTGCCGGGAACCCGGCCTTGAGGAACGCATCGCGCATCAGGTTCGACGCGGTGCGTCCGCCACTGCCCTGGACCTGGTTGACCGTGGCGTCCGGCACCGGCAGCGTCGGCACGATCATGTGGAAGCCCTTCTTGGTGGCATCCGATCCGGTTGTCGTGGAGTCCGCGTGCAGGCTCACCGCGACGGCCGCACCCGAGCGGCTCGCCGCCGCGGCCCGCTCGTCGACGCATCCTCCCCAGCCGGTGTCGTCGTTGCGGCTGAGCACCACGCGGGCGCCCTGACTTTCCAGTCCGGCCTTCACCAGCTGGGCGATGTCCCAGTTCACCGTGTGCTCCGGTGTGCCGTTGACTCCCGTCGCGCCGGTGGTCTGGCAGTCCTTGGTGCCGCCGCGACCGTCGGGGACCTGCTTGGCGAGGTCATGTCCGGCGGCGCTGCCCTGGTGACCGGGATCGAGGAAGATCGTCTTGCCGGTCAGGGCTCCTACCGTCGGGGCCGCCGCGGCGGGTGCGGTTCCTGTTGTCGCGGTCAGCAGCGCCGAACCGGCCAGGGTGGCGGTGGTGACCGCCGCGATCGACAGCCGCAGTCGCGAGAATCGTGTCTGGGTCATTGCGGTACGGGTGCGCATGCCCGGTCGGCAGTCGCACCACACTCCTTCCATCCAGCAACAGTGGCCACAATAGTCACAGCTGTCACACAGTCAAACAGTCCTGGTCCGGAAGGGGAAATCGGTGACCTGACCCGATCGGATTCGTTAGCCAGCTGTGACGTGACGCGGACTGCGCCGAGACCGAGCGGCGACGGTCACCGCGTCGGCAGATGTCGGGTGATGTGCAGAATGCCGTGTTCATCGTCGCCGGTGGCCGCTGTCGCGACGGCCGCCCGCAGCCCCGTGAGCACCTGCTGCTCGTCCATCCCCGCACCGATCGCCACCAGCGACGTCGATCGTGGACGACCCGACCACGATTCGCGCCGGACCTCCACGAATCCCCCGACCCCGTGCACGACGAAACGCTGCCGGTATCCGGGCAGATCGAACCACACGATTCCCTTGATGCGGTAGCAGCCGGTTGGTGGCCGCTCCAGAAAGGCCGCCAGAGCTCGTGGGTCCATCGCCTCGTCGGTGCCGAAGTGGACCGAGGTGAACGAATCGTGCAGGTGCGGGTGCGGATGGCCATGGCCGACGTGGTCGTCGGCATGATGGTCGTCGGGATCGAGGCCACCGGCATGGTCGTCGTCGGATTCGGCGAGCAGCGCATCGAGCGTCAACTGTTGCGGTCCACGGCCTGGGCCGGCCGTGCCCGCACCGTCGGCCGCCACCGGATCGAACAACACCTGCGGGTCGATCCGGGCATCGGTGACCGTCACCTGCGCCGCGGTCGGATTCAGCTCGGCCAGCGCGGTGCGCAGGTGCGCCAGGGCGTCCGCGTCGACCAGATCGGCCTTGTTGACCATCACCAGATCGGCAACCCCCACGTGGCCGTCGATCTCGGGATGCTCGGTCCGGATACGCGCGAACATGGCGGCGTCGACGACGTAGATCAGACCGCCGTAGCGCATCCGTGGATCGGCGGCCGAGACGACCATCCGGATCAGGGCCTTCGGCTCGGCGATCCCGCTCGCCTCGATGACGATCGCGTCCAGACGTGCCGACGGTCGCAACAGCGAGTCCAGCGCCGCTTCCAGACCGTCACGGTCGACCGAACAGCACATGCAGCCGTTGGTGAGGCTGACCGCCCCGTCCGCCTGCCCGGCGACGAGCATCGCGTCGATGTTCACCGCCCCGAAGTCGTTGACCAGCACACCGATTCGCGTACCGGACGCCGCACCTCCCGTACGCAGGAGATGGTTGAGCAGGGTCGTCTTGCCCGATCCGAGGAACCCGGCGACCACGATGACCGGGATGGGGGCTCGACTCATCGCTCCCCGACGAGGCCGGACACCGATTCCGCACTCGCCGAATAACATTCGGCACAGATCACCGCGAGATCGCGTCCCAGCCGGTCGGGATGGTTGGCCACATTACTTGTCGGACTGCCACATTCGACGCAGGTGGAGATCACGGTGGCGCGTTCGGTGAAGTCGACGGTCATCCGCTTGTCGAAGACGTACAGCGATCCCTCCCAGAGCCCGTCGTCGCCGAACTGTTCCCCGTAGGTGACGATGCCGCCGTCGAGTTGGTAGACCTCCTCGAACCCGCGATGGCGCATGAGTGCGGTGAGTACCTCGCAGCGGACACCGCCGGTGCAGTAGGTGACCACCGGCCGGTCCTTGAGATCGTCGAATGCGCCGCTGTCGAGTAGCGGAAGGAAGTCCCGCGTGGTCTCCACATCCGGGGTGATGGCGTTGGCGAACCGCCCGATGGACGATTCGATGCGATTGCGGCCGTCGAAGAACACCACGTCGTCGCCCCGGGCGGCGATGAGCTCGTGGAGTTCGGTGGGACTGAGCCGGGTTCCCCCGTCGATCACGCCGTGCACGTCGACGGCGACCTCCTGCGGAGCACCGAAGGTGACGATCTCCGGGCGCACGCGCACGGACAATCGCGGAAAGTCATCACCGATGCCCTCGGACCATTTGATGTCGGCATCGGCGAATGGCCGGTAACCGCGGGTCGCTCTGACGTAACGTTTGACCTCGGCCAGATTTCCGCCCACGGTGCCATTGATGCCGTGAGGTGACAAGATGATCCTGCCGTGGAGCCCGAGCGACTCACAGAGCGTCTGCTGCCACAGTCGAATCGCCTCGGGATCCGGCAAGGGGGTGAACACATAGAACAGGACGATCTTGGGGGTCGACACAGTTGTCAGATTACGGAGTTCGACGACGTCGGCGTCTGGCACTCCCGGCGAGTGCCGCGCTCATCGTCGGAGCCGGCGCAGTGATCACCGCGTGTGCGATGTCGAACGACACCGAATCCACCTCGTTGGTGCTGCCGCCGACCGACCAATTGACAACCGAATCGGACACATCGAGTTCCTCGTCGTCATCGACCTCCCGCATAGCGGAGACCGCCACCGAGTTACCCGATTGGAGTATCGGCCGAGTGATCTCACTCGCACCCCGCGCCGATAATTCTCGATATCACGATGGGGCCACCGGGCCGCAGCAGCCACTGGAACAGACATCGGGTTTCCATTTCTCCACCCCCGACCGCACGGTCAATTGCTCAACCGGCGTCAACGGCAACACAACACTCGCCTGTCGGCTCAACGATCAGCCGGCCGAGGGAAACCCGCCGGCGTCGACCCCCTCCGGGTGCCAGTGGGAGGCAAATCTCGCCGTGTTGGACTCCTCCGGACCCCAGCGCGGCGCCTGCGCCGACGACACCACGGTGCTCTACCGTTCGGCGATAGTCGACTTCGGAACGACTATCGCAATCGGACGATTCTCATGCTTGGTCGAGACCGATGGAACTTACTGCCTGGAATCGAGTTCGGATACCGGATTCGCGCTCACCACAACGGGTTACCGCAAGATATACGCAAACGAACGAGCCCCGGCGGCGTTGATCGGAACCAGTGATACAGATTCCATTCCATCGACAACCGCCACCCCCAGTTGATTCGCCGAATCATAACCGAATCGACGGAGCGAAAATCAGTAAGGCTCACGTCCACGAATTCAGCCAAGTCTTAAAGTCGGGGGCTATGATCGACGCTGGCAGCGGTAACTCAGAGGAGCCGTCTCCGGAAGAGGGTTTGACATTCACCGAGACGCGTCCCCACGATTTGTCCACAGCGATTTGCCCACGCAGACTCAGGAGATTTGACATGGCAAAGGTTCAGTCCGTCCAGATCGTCGACGACATCGACGGCAAGGTTCTCGACAAGTACGAAACGGTGCGCTGGGCGATTGACGGCAAGGAGTACGAATTCGATACTTCGACCAAGCACGCTCAGCAATTCCGTGATGCGGTGGCGAAGTATCTCGAGGTCTCGCGGACCGCGGATGCCGGTCGTGCGGTGGCCGCCAAGCGTCGCATCGTCGGCGGCGCCCGCAGCAAGGAGCAGACCCAGGCCATCCGCAAGTGGGCGGTGGCTAACGGTTTCGAGATCAGTGACCGGGGTCGCATCCCGGCGAATGTCCTCGAGGCATTCGAAGCCGCCCACTGAGCCGACGACGGGGTCCGCGCCGCACCCATTACAGTCGAGTGCGTGACCGACTCGCGGAAGAAGGCCAACGCCGACGCCTCGCGCCGTCGGAAAACCGATACATCGACGCGGCATCAGCCGAAAGCGACGTCGAGTAAGGCCACCTACGTCCTCCTCGGCGTCGCCGTGGTCGTGGTGGCCGCGCTCGTGGTGATGGGCATCATCTTCAACGCGAACAAGAAGGATCTGGGGCCGGTCAGCGACACCGTTCTCAACGAGAACGCCGCACTGATCGTCGGCGAACCGGCAGCAACCACCACCATCGATGTCTTCGAGGATTTCCTGTGCCCGGTCTGCCAGGAGTTCGAGAAGGAGTCCGGGCAGGCGATCGTCGACGCCGTGAACGCCGGCACACTGCGCGTTCGGTACCACATGTTGACCTTCCTCAACTCGAAGTCGGCGTCGGGCGACTACTCCGAACGAGCCGCCGGAGCACTGCAATGTATCGGCGATGCCAAAGACCCCGCCCTGTTCTTCCGATTCCACACGGCGCTGTTCGTCGACCAGCCCAAAGAGGGCGGCGACACCGATCATTCCAACGCCGATCTCGCCCGGATCGCCGCCACCCAGGGGGCGTCGCCGGCCACCCAGCAATGCATCTCCGCCAACGCGAAGCTCGTCGAGGCCAAGGCGGCCGCAAAACAGTCGACGACGCAGTTGCAGAAGGCACTCGACGGTGCCGTCGCCACTCCGACGGTGTTGCTCAACGGAGAATCGGTGCCCGACATCACAGAGGGCCCGCAGTGGTTGGCAACGATCCTGACCAAGGAGACCCAGTGACGTTCCGGTGAATACGCGGCGTCGCCAACCAACTCACTGACCAGGCGATTTGTTGCCCGCCGACACAATGGTGTAACTTCCTCAGTGCCCATTTCGAGGGGCGAGATCAACACAATACGGGGCTATGGCGCAGCTGGTAGCGCACCACACTGGCAGTGTGGGGGTCAGGGGTTCGAGTCCCCTTAGCTCCACAATCGAGAAACCCGCTCTGACTTCGGTCGGAGCGGGTTTTTCTCTGTCCTGAGCGGACTCGGCCGCGGCCGGTCTGTCCTGGCCCTGTCTTTTCGCATTCGAGATCGTGACCGCGGCGGGGGCCAGACGCTCCCGCGGTAGCTCTATCGCTCAGCGGGCTAGGTGCTCCAGACGCAGAATCCATTCCGTCACTTCAATTCTGGATCTCTGAACCATCACTGAGACGATTGCGACCAACAGCCGGAAGCCCGATTCGAAGGGATGACCACGCGATGAAATGGACCCTGGCTGCGCGATATCACCAGCCGCACCGACCACTTCTTCTATCGCAGGGCCCGCGAGTACGCGTGGAGTAAGCGACAGACCATCCAGGTCAGACGCACCCTGAAGGCCGTGCAGCTCGTGTTAACCGGCGCAAATCTCCGCTTCCGCGCCTCCGACATTCGCGCAATGCACAACTACGACGAACGCTTGGCCTCGATCAGGTGACGAGTGGAGTGGGCGATGAACGGTCCGTCCTGCCGGATGAGTTCGTCGAGGTCACGGAGCCGATCCCGGTACTTCTCCACCGTGAACCCTGGCACCCACCAGACCACCTTCCGCAGCAGGTACACCACGGCCGCAACATCGTGGATCACGATCCGCAGCTTCGCTGTTTGCAGATTGACGATCTCCAACCCGGCGGCCTCTGCCGCGGCTGCCTCGTCGTCAGGGTGGCGTCCTCGCCTGGCTTGGGGTTGCGGGCCGAGGAAGAACTCGATCAGCTCGAACACGCTCGCCGGTCCGACGTGCTGGGCGAAGTAGGTGCCGCCGGGCCGGAGCACGCGGGCAATTTCCTCCCACCAGATCGTCGCGGGATGCCTGCTGGTGACCAGATCGAACCCCTCGTCAGCAAACGGCAACGGAGGCTCGTCCGGGCCTGCCACGACGACAACACCGCGAGGATGCAGCAGCCGGGTGGCCTTCGCGACGTTCGGCGGCCACGACTCCGTCGCGACAGCGGTGGGAGGGAAGGACTCGGCCTCGGCGAGAACCTCGCCGCCGCCGGTCTGGACATCCAACGACGCTGATGCCCTGCCAACCCGCTCGGCGAGCTGGCGGGCATAACCCCAGGCGGGGCGTTCCTCGGTTGCTCGTCCATCCACCCAGGAGAAGTGAATCGCCCCGGGTTTGCTGGAGGCTTGGTTAGTTGGTTCCAGCGGATGCCGGGACCGGGTTCTCACGGTAGCTGGTGACCGTGTAGGTCGACCAGTAGGCGGCCTCGTACTCGACGGGTGG
>NZ_JBSGIT010000015.1:0-77811 GCF_053605205.1 Gordonia sp. NPDC003950
TTGCAACGCCAAGAACGACAACTGATCGCCCGGAAGGTGCTCTCCGCAGCCCGGATCGGGCACACCGTATACGACGAGATGCTGCTCTCGGGCCACATGACCAACGCGCACACCACCGGTGCGGTCGACAAAGCCGCCACCGGCAAGGTGTCCACCGCGCTGGGTGTGTCGGTACCGCACGCCACCGCGTGGATGACGTTGAGCTTCCTGCTGTCGACGCTCCCGACGGTGACCGCGGCGTTCCTGGCCGGTGACCAGTCGTTGGAACGTATCCGCATCATTGCCGACGAGATCGTCGTCCTGTCCGATGACGATGTGCGCGCGTTCGCCGAAACCCGTGCACTGCAACTCGCCGGACGTAATCAGGCGGATACGACCCTGCGGGATCAGGTCGCCGAAATGGTGATCGCCCTGGATCCCGACGGTGCCGCCGACCGCCGGGAGGAGGCCGCCGCGCGTGTCCAGAATGTGCGGGTCCGTCGGGACACCAACGGGCATTGCAGCATCTCGGTGTACGCACCGGGTGAGGTGGGTGCGCATCTGGCGGCGCGGATCGCGACGATGATCAGTGAGCGGATCTGCCCGCGTGATCGGCGTCGTCGGGGCGAGGTGCAGGTCGCGGCATTCGCCGAAATCCAGGGACTACCCGGTGCGTACCTGTCGTGTGAGTGCGGTCGGGGTGACTGCTCGCGGGCGGTCCCGTTGCCGGATGAGCCCTGTGGTCTGACCGACCTCGACATCGATGTCGACGGCGACGCGACTGATCTGTCTGACGATGTCGACGCGGACGTCGATCATGGTGAGCCTGATGAGATCACCGAACCCGAGACGACCGACGCTCCCGAGACGATCACCGAGGGCGATGCTGATTGTGCGGCAACGGATACCGCCGAGGCGCACCCCAACATCGACACCGAACCCGAAAGCGATTTGCAGTTGTCGCTGTCGTTGATCACCGATCCGTCCGGGCAGCGGGAAGCCCGACTGGAGTACTTCGGCGTGGTGGACGAAGCTCACGCCCGATCGTTGATCAATTCGGGACAGTTGGTCACCGTCACCGAGTTTCCCACCCTGGACATACCCGGCATCAGCACCACCACCTCGCTGGATCGGATACCGGCGGCGTGGCGTCGTCTCGACGATCCGTTCCCCGCAGCACCGATCGACCCGTCCGGGCACGGCGGATATCTCCTCCCACCACCGGGTGCGTTGACGTATCGGATACCGGCCTGGTTGCGGGAGAAGATCATCGAGTTGGATGGCACGTGCCGATATCCGCAGTGCGGTCGGCCGGCCAGTGACTGCCAGATCGATCACCTGGTGAAATTCGTGCACCAGGATCCGATCACCGGTGGCTGGACGGTGGAGTTCAACCTGATGCCGCTGTGCACCCCGGACCACCAACGAAAACACATGGGGCTGCTGATCCCCACCATGCTCGCCGATCGGGCGGTCATCTGGCGCGATCCGGTCACCGGGGAAACCATCACCACCTATCCGCGGTAGGCGGCTGACGTCGGCCTGCTCCCGGGTGGTGGCGCTGCAACCGGTTTCCGGCATCAGATTGCGAAGGTGGTCTCGACCTCGACAACCTCGGCCCGGCGGACACGCCACGGGGCTCGCTTCGCTCGCGCGGCGCACTCGACGGGCGGGTGGAAGAGCAGCTCGACCGGCGGAAACCGGGTTTGCGGTGTGCGTCAATCCGCCGCGGCCACAAGCGGTTCCAGCGTCAGGTCGGGGAGTTCCTTCTCGATGTACTGCAGCCGCCACTTGTCGCTGAAAAGGGCGAGGAGCACGCCGTCGCTGGTGCGGGTGAACACCTCGACACCGCGCTGACGGTTGAGTTCATCGGCGCTCTCGGCATCGGTCTTACGGGCCAAGGTGTAGCCGAGGGGCTCGATCACCGTGTCCACGTTGAATTCTGACTTCATGCGTGCGGTGACCACCTCGAACTGCATCGGTCCGACGGCCGCAAGCACCGGGGACGTGTCGCCGCGGATGTCGTTGCGCAGTACCTGGACGACACCCTCGCTGTCGAGTTGCTCCATGCCTTTGCGAAATTGCTTGTACTTGTCGGCGGTGGTGGCACGCAGTGACGAGAAGTGTTCCGGCGCAAAGGAAGGAATCGGCGGGAACTGGATCTTCGGATCGTCGTAGAGAGTGTCGCCAGGGGCCAGGGCGGTCGCGTTGACCAGACCCACGACGTCGCCGGGATAGGCGGTGTCGACGGTCGAGCGATCACGACCGAAGACGGCCTGGGCGTACTTGGTGGCGAACGGCTTTCCGGTCTGCGCATGTGTGACGACCATGCCGCGTTCGAACTCGCCCGACACGATCCGCATGAACGCCAACCGATCTCGGTGGCTGGCATCCATTCCGGCCTGCACCTTGAACACGACGGCGCTGAACGGATCGGTGGGCTCACGGACGGTACCGTCGATGCCGGTGCGCGATCCCGGCGCCGGGGCCAACTCGACCAACGTCTCCAACAGTTGTCGCACACCGAAATTCAGCATCGCCGAGGCGAAGATCATCGGCGACGTCTGTCCGCCGAGGAACAGTTCCTGGTCGTGATCCTGCCCCATCTCCGAGAGCAGGTCGCTCTCCTCGAGAGCGTCGTTCCATGCGTCGCCCTCGCGGGCCGACGCGGCGTCGGCATCCAGGATCTCCTCGGGGGCGATCGTCGCGCCGCCCGCGGTACGGGTGAAATGGATGTAACGACCGGTGCGCCGATCCAGCAGACCACGGAAGTCACCGGCGATGCCGACCGGAACATACAGCGGGGTCGGCAGCAGGCCGATCCGTTCGTTGATCTCGTCGATGAGTTCCAACGGTGCCTGGCCCGGCCGGTCCCACTTGTTGATCACGGTGATCACCGGGATGCCGCGATGGCGACACACCTGGAACAGCTTGAGCGTCTGCGGTTCGAGTCCCTTGGCGGCGTCGATCAACATCACCGCGGCGTCGACCGCGGTGAGCACGCGGTAGGTGTCCTCGGAGAAATCCGCGTGACCGGGGGTGTCGACGAGATTGATGACGGCGGGCTCGTCGTCGGCGCCGGCACCTCGAGGGGAGTAGTTGAACTGCAATGCCGTCGACGACACCGAGATGCCGCGAGCCTTCTCCATCTCCATCCAGTCCGAGACGGTGGACTTGCGTCCAGCCTTGCCGTGGATGGCGCCCGCCTCGCTGATCATGCGGGCGTGCAACGCCAGGGCCTCGGTCATCGTCGACTTACCGGCGTCGGGATGGGAGATGATCGCGAAGGTACGGCGACGCTTCACCTCGGTGGCAACATCAGAACTCACCTGACGAGGCTATCGGGCGAGGTCGGAGCCCACCAAAACGTCAGACGCGAGGCGTCGGATGCGGCATCACTCGAACGGCACCGGCGGCAACTTGACCACCTGGGCGGCGTAGCTGAGACCGGCGCCGTAGCCCAGCAACAGCGCGGTATCGCCGGGCTTGGCCTTGCCGGTGGACAGCAGATCCTCCATGGCGAGCGGGATCGACGCCGCCGACGTGTTGCCGGTGTGCTCGATGTCGTTGGCGACGACAGTGCCCTCGGGCAGGTGCAGGTTCTTGGCGAGCAGGTCGTTGATCCGAGAATTGGCCTGATGCGGGACGAACACGTCGAGGTTTTCCGCGCCGATCTTGGCCGCCTCGAGGGCACGTTGGGCGACCTTGCCCATTTCGAACGCCGCCCACCGGAACACCGCGGTGCCCTCCATACGCAGGTAGGGGCGCTGCACGCGGTCGCTGTCGAGGAAGGTGACCCAGTCGATGTCCTGGGCGATCGCGGTGTACTGGGTGCCGTCGCTACCCCAGATGACCGGACCGAGTTGCTGGTCCTCGGTCGGTCCGACGACCACGGCACCGGCGCCGTCACCGAAGATGAAGCAGTTGGTGCGGTCGGTCATGTCCATGGCCACCGACAACTGCTCGGCGCCGATGACGAGAACGTGGGTGGCGCTGCCGCCGCGCACCATGTCGGTCGCGATGGCCATCGCGTACCCGAATCCGGCGCAGCCGACCGTGACGTCGAAGGCCGGGACACCGTTGGCGCCGAGTTCGGTGGCCACCTTGACCGCGCCCGCCGGGGTCAGCAGCAGGTGCGTGTTGGTGGCGAGGATGACCGCGTCGATGTCGGAGCCGGACAGCAGGGCGTTCGCGATGGCCTTACGCCCGGCGTCGACGGCCATGTCGACGACGGTCTCGTCGCGCCGCGCGAAGCGTCGCGTCTTGATGCCGGTGCGGGTGTAGATCCACTCGTCGGAGGAATCAATGTTCTCGCAGATCTCGTCATTGGTCACGACGCGTTCGGGGCGGTAGGCGCCGATCCCGAGCATGCCGATGTTGTTCACGCCGGTGGTTTCTGCGATCACGGTCATCGTGAGTTCCTTCCGCTATGCGATCCGCCATAGACCGTCTCACACAACCCCCACTACTTGGAAGTAGGCGTGAGCAGACGGTGTACGCGGACACTCATTGTCCGCAATCCGATGAATGCTGGGTCGCACAGTGGTCATAACACCATCGCGACCGCCATCCACCCAGCGAGACGAGGAGACCCATGATCCACGCACGAGGCCTGGTGCAGACCTTCCAGGCCGGACGAGGGAAGAACAAACGCGAGGTCAGAGCCGTCGACGGAGTGGATCTCGACATCGCCGAAGGCGAGGTCGTCGGCTTTCTCGGCCCGAACGGCGCGGGCAAGACCACCACCCTGCGCATGCTCACCACGCTGCTGCGTCCGACCGCCGGCACCGCGACCGTCAACGGTTACGACATCGTCGACGATCCGGTCATGGTGCGGCGCAGCATCGGCTACGTCTCCCAGGCCGGCGGGACGTTCAGTCAGGCGCAGGCCGGCGACGAGGTCGTCGACCACGGCATGCTCTACGGGCTCTCGCGCGCCGACGCCACGAATCGGGGCAGAGCACTGTTCGAGCGGTTGCAGCTCGACGGCCTGTGGGATCGCATGCCCAAGAACATGTCCGGCGGACAGAAGCGCCGGCTCGATATCGCCATGGGGCTCGTCCATGACCCGAGCCTGGTGTTCCTGGACGAGCCGACCACCGGCCTCGATCCGCAGGCGCGGGCCAATCTGTGGGAGCACATCCGCGCATTGCGCGCCGACCGTGGTGCCACGGTGTTCCTCACCACCCACTACCTCGACGAGGCCGATGAACTCTCCGACCGCATCCTGATCATCGACAACGGCACGATCGTCGCCGCCGACACCGCCGACAACCTCAAGGCCAGGGTGTCCGGTGACCTCGTCGACCTGCAGGTCGCCCACGCCGGCGACGTGACCGCGGCCGCCGCCCGGCTCGCCACCATCGCCGGGCCGGTGGAGACCGACGGCTGTCACGTCCGCGGTCGGGTGCTGCGCGCCGGACGCGAGATGCCCGGCCTGATGCGCGACCTGACGACGCAATCCATCGACCTGGAGTCGATCGAGATCATCCGGCCGACCCTCGACGACGTCTTCCTCACCATGACCGGCCGTTCCCTGCGCGACGCGGAGGCCGCCACCGACAACCCCGCCGCCACCGAGCTCGAGAACGAAGGAGCCCTGCGATGACCTTTCTGCGCGAATCCCACATCGTCTTCCGCCGCCAGATCCGGATGAACCTGCGCAATCCCGCCTGGGTGCTCATCGGTGTGCTGCAACCGATCCTCTACCTGGTGCTGTTCGGGCCGCTGCTGAAACCCCTGGTCGCACAGTTCCCCGGCGGCGCGGACAACCCGTACACCTTCCTGGTGCCGGGGCTCCTCGTCCAGCTCGGCCTGTTCGGCGCGTTGTTCGCCGGCTTCAGCCTGATCGGGGAGTGGCGCGAAGGCGTCATCGAGGCCGAACGGGTGACGCCGGCCAGTCGCACCGCGCTGCTCACCGGGCGGCTCATGCGTGATGTCCTGCAGTTGTTCGTGCAGGCGCTGATCCTGGTGCTGTTGGGCTGGATCATGGGGATGCGCGGATCGGTGCTCGGCGTGATCGTCGGCATCGTCATCACCCTGCTGATCGGTGGCGCGTGTGCCGCGGCGTCGAATGCGCTGGCCCTCACCACCAAGAGCGAGGACGTGATGGCCCCGGTGATCAACATGGTGATGATGCCGGTGCTGCTGCTGTCGGGCATCCTGCTGCCGATGACCCTGGGGCCGCAGTGGTTGCAGAGTCTCAGTGACTTCATGCCGTTCCGCTGGATCGTCGACGGTGTCCGCGACAGCTTCGGCGGGGACATCGCCACGATGGCCGTGCTGTGGTCGGTGCTGGCCGCGGTCGTGCTGGCCACACTGGGAACCTGGTGGGGCACATCGGTTTTCCGGAAGGAGAATGCCTGAGGCGGAGACGGTTGCCACATATACCCTATAGGGGTATATGTGGATGGTATGTCCACCCCGCAACACGACCGCTCCCAGGCGGCACATGACGTCATGAATGACGGGTCCGTGAATCACGAGTCCATGGGCCATGGCTCGATGGGCCACAGCGGCTCGGACCACGGCGGCATGGACCACAGCGGCATGGACCACGCGAGCATGGGACACAGTGGCCACCACGACCACGTCGCCCAATTCCGGCGAATGTTCTGGATCACCCTGGTCCTGGCGATCCCCACCGTGGCACTGAGTCCGATGTTCGCCGACCTCCTCGGCTACACGCTGCCCGACGCCGCGTGGCTGCGCTGGGTGTCGCCGATCCTCGGTACCGTCATCTATCTCTGGGGTGGTCGACCGTTCCTGACCGGAGCGGTCAGTGAAATACGTTTCCGCGCACCGGGAATGATGCTCCTGATCGCACTTGCCATCACCGTCGCGTTCCTGTCGTCGTGGGGTTCGACGCTGCACCTGCTCGACCACGAGCTCGACTTCTGGTGGGAGCTGGCACTTCTCGTCGTGATCATGCTCCTCGGGCACTGGATCGAGATGCGTTCGCTCGCGCAGACGACGTCCGCGCTGGATTCGCTGTCGGCGTTACTGCCCGATACGGCCGAACGCGTCGACGGCGACGACATCGTCACCGTCGCGCCGGGCGACCTGCGCGTCGGCGACGTCGTGGTGGTCCGTCCCGGCGCGTCCATCCCCGCCGACGGCACCATCGTCGATGGCTCGGCATCGGTCGACGAATCCATGGTCACCGGTGAATCGGCAACGGTCCGAAGGGACGTCGGCGATCACGTCGTCGCCGGGACCGTCGCCACCGATTCCGGGCTGCGTGTCGAGGTCGACGCGGTCGGCGACGACACCGCCCTCGCCGGGATTCAGAAACTCGTGTCCGACGCCCAGAACTCGACGTCGCGGGCCCAACGCCTCGCCGACATCGCCGCCCGTTGGCTGTTCTGGTACGCCCTCGGCGCCGCCGTACTCACCGCCATCATCTGGACCGCCATCGGCATGCCCGATTCGGCGATCGTACGGGCCATCACCGTGCTCGTCATCGCCTGCCCGCACGCCCTGGGCCTGGCCATCCCGCTGGTCGTCTCCATCGCCACCGAACGTGCCGCACGCGGGGGAGTGCTCATCAAGGATCGCCTGGCGCTGGAATCGATGCGCACCGTCGACACCGTCCTCTTCGACAAGACCGGCACCCTGACGCGCGGGGAACCGCAGGTCACCGGCATCGAATCGGCTTCCGGGTCCGCGGACGACGAGGTACTCGCCCTGGCCGCGGCCGCCGAGACCGACAGTGAGCACCCGTTGGCCCGGGCCATCACCCGGGCCGCCGCCAACCGCGGTCTCGACGTTCCGGCGGCGTCGGACTTCTCCTCGTCGCCGGCGGTCGGGGTCGGCGCCACGGTGGACGGCCGCACGATCCGCGTGGGCGGTCCGGCACTCCTCGACGATGCGGGCGCCAACGAGCTGCCCATCGCCCAGAGTTGGCGCGAGGAGGGAGCGATCATCCTGCACGTCCTCGCCGACGATGAGGTGATCGGCGCCGTAGCGCTGGCCGACGAGATCCGCCCGGAGTCCCGCCAGACCGTCGACGCGCTGAGGCGCCGCGGCGTCGACGTCGTGATGGTCACCGGCGATGCGACGGCCGTCGCCGAGACGGTCGCATCGGACCTCGGCATCGACCGCGTCTACGCCGGGGTGCGACCAGAAGACAAGGCGCACACCGTCGCCGAACTCCAGCACGAGGGCCGCCGGGTCGCCATGGTCGGCGACGGCGTCAACGATGCGCCCGCGCTGGCGCAGGCGGACGTGGGCCTCGCGATCGGCGCGGGTACCGACGTCGCCATCGGCTCGGCCGGGGTCATCCTCGCCTCGTCGGACCCGCGGTCGGTGCTGTCGGTCATCGAACTGTCCCGCGCCACCTACCGCAAGATGAAGCAGAACCTGTGGTGGGCAGCCGGATACAACCTCATCGCGGTGCCGTTGGCCGCCGGTGTTCTCGCCCCCATCGGCTTCCTGCTGCCGATGAGCGTCGGCGCCATCCTGATGTCGGTGTCGACGGTCGTCGTCGCACTCAACGCGCAGTTCCTGCGGCGGGTGGATCTGTCGCCGGAGAACAGCGTGCGGCGCTGACCTCGCTCCCGCGTATCCGATCTCTTCCCGCGCACTCATATCGTTGCGCGGGGAGTAGACGAGTGCGCGGGAATGCACGGCCGCGCGGAAGAACGGCACGGAATCCGATGGAACCGAACACCATCGCGTTGCGTCCAACTCCCGTGACCACATATCCCCATGATCGATACGGTCTGATTCGCCGTGACGCGGCGCTTCGGCAGGGCATCACCGACGCCCGTCGCGCCAACGACGTCAGAGACGGCCAACTCATCACACTCATCCCCGGCGTCGACGTGGAACCGAGCGCCGAGTTCGACGGACATGACGGTGCGCAGAAATTGCACCGGCTCAGGTCGATTGCGGTGGCCACGTCGAAGCTGGCTACCGGACCCGCACTCCCGCTCAGCCACTCATCTGCGGCGACAATGCACGGCCTACCTCTGCTGAAACCCGATCTGGAACGCGTCCACGTCACGAGAGGCGCGTCGTCGGGCGGATCGATCGGCACCCATCGGCACGTGCACGTGGCACCGATCGAGCCCACGGAGATCGTGACGATCGACGGCGTCGCGGTCACCTCACTCGAACGTACGGCGGTCGACGTCGCCACCTCGGGCACCTTCGCCCAGGCGCTGACGGTTTTCGACCACGCACTCCGGTGCGATGCCGACCGCGCGCTGATGCACGAGATGATCGTGACCCGACGTCGCCGCAACGGTGTGATGGCGGAGCAGGCGCTCCTGTCGGCGAACCCGTTGTCGGGCAGCGTCGGGGAATCGTGGAGCCGCGCCGAGATCATCGTCGCCGGATTCACCGTTCCGCGACTGCAACACAAGATCGTGGTGCCCTCGGGCCGCACCTACTACACCGACTTCGACTGGGATTGGCTCCTCGTCGGTGAGTTCGACGGGCTGAGCAAGTACGGGAGATTTCGCCGTGCAGGCGAATCCATCGCCGACGCGGTGATGCGGGAGAAGCGTCGCGAGGACGAGATCCGCGGTACCGGACCGATGGTGGCGCGCTGGATCTGGGCGGATCTGGAGCGAAATGCCGTCATCCCCATGCTCGAGGAGCGGCTGCGTCACCTCGGGCTGATCCCGCGGTGACCCTTCGCCGCACGAGTTTGCGGCCCGGCCTCCCGCGCACTCGATCTCTTCCCGCGCACTCATATCGTTGCGCGGGAAGAGAACGGTTACGCGGGAATCAAAACGGTTGCGCGGGAAGTAAACCGGTTGTGCGGAAACAGGATCGGCGGTCAGTCGAGCCCGTCGAAGCTGCTCACCGCAGGCGCCGGCGGCAGCGTGACGATGGCACCCGCATACGACAGGCCGGCGCCGAATCCCAGGAGCATGGCGGTCTGTCCGCCCTTGGCCTTGCCGGTGGCCAGCATCTCCTCCATCGCGAGCGGGATCGACGCCGCCGACGTGTTGCCGGTGTTCTCGATGTCGTTGGCCATCGGGAGATCCTCCGGGAAGCCGAGGTTCTTTTTCATCAGTTCGTTGATGCGTGCGTTGGCCTGATGCGGGATGAACACCTCGATGTCGTCCACCGACACCCCCGAGGTGTCGATGACCGCGGCCAGGGCCTTGGGCAGGGTGATGGCGGCCCAGCGGAACACCCGCGGGCCCTGCATCGTCACGACCATCCGGCCGACCGGATCGGTCTCCGGGTCCTTGTGCTGGAACTCCTGCGCGCGGTCCATGTATTCGGGGATGTCGTAGTTCTGGCCGATGGCCTCGGCGTTCTCACCATCGGAACCCCAGACGGTCGGCGAGATCCCGTTCTCCTCACTCGGTCCGACGACCACCGCGCCGGCGCCGTCGCCGAAGATGAAGGCGGTGTTGCGATCGGTCGGATCCATCACCACCGACATCGTCTCCACGCCGACCACCAGCACGAACTCGGCGGATCCGGCGCGTACGGTGTCGGCGGCGACGCCGAGCGCGTACCCGAACCCACCGCACCCGGCGGCGACGTCGTAGGCGGGAATGCCGTTGATTCCGATGTCGAAGGCGACGATCGGGCCGCCGTGCGGGATCTTCGTCTTCCAGCTGTTGGTGGCGAGGATCAGCGCGCCGATCTTCTCCTTGTCGACCCCCGAGTTCGCGATGGCGCGTTCGGCCGCGGCCGCGGCCATCGACCGCGCGGACTCGTCACCGCTGATCCAGCGTCGATTGCGGATGCCGCTGCGCTCGAAGATCCACTCGTCGGTGCTGTCGAGGACCTCGCACACCTCGTCGTTGCTGACCAGCCGTCGGGGACGGTAGGCACCGATGCCCAGCATCGCCACATTCTGATGTCCGGTGTTCACCGCGAGTTGTCCCACGTGTCTCTCCTTCGGGTTGCGCCGTGGGAGAGTGTATGCGCCTCGGCGGGCGCCACACGTGAGCCGATGGTCCCGGCGTTCGGCGCGTCACACGCGGCGGTTCAACTCGCCGGTTCATCAGTTCGGCCGCGCGTTTCAGCTCAGCGGCCAGAACACCGGCACCAGGAGCACGCTGGTCACCAGCCAGGCGGCCATGATGACGATGCCGAGGCGCCAGTAATCGCCGAACCGGTAGCCGCCGGGATTCATCACGATCATGTTGGCCGGCGTGGCGATCGGGGTCAGTACCGCGGCGGCCGCGGCAACACACGTCAGCATCAAGATGCCTCGGGGGTCGACACCGAGATCGCGGGCCGCGGCCAGCGCCACGGGGATCACGATCAGCACCGTCGCGGCGTTGCTGATGAACTGGCCGAGCGCCGCGGTGAGCACGAATAGCGCGACCAGCAGGACGTAGGCACTGTGTCCGGAGACGAGGTCGACGATGGGCTTCGCGAGTTGTTCGGCGCCACCACTGTCGGTGATGGCCTCCGACATCGGGATCAGCGCGGCGATCAACACCAGGGTCTGCCACGGGATCGCGCGGTACGCCTGCTCGCTGGCGATGACCCGGGTCAGCACCATCGCGACGGCGGCGAGGAGGCCGGCCACCACCGGTGGGACCGCCCCGGTTGCCAGCAACACGATCATCGCGACCAGGATGAGACCGGCGCGCGGGGCGCTGCGTCCGAGTGGAATGGTCTGGCGGCGAAGTTGTTCGGAGGACGCCACCACCATCAGGTTCTGGTCGTCGACGAGTGCGTCGATCACCCGCCACGGACCGTGGACGAGCAGTGCGTCACCCTCGGCGAGTTCGACCGACTTCGGTCCCACGTCGGAGCTGAAACGCCGCACCGACAACACCAGCAGTCCGTCCTCGGCACGGACCATCCCGGGAAAAGCCTTGCGCCCGATCCACTCCGAGCGTGGTGGGATGACCACCTCGCTGACGCCGAGGTCCCGATCGACCAATCGGCCCCTGTTGCGTCGCCGACCGATCACGTCCTCGACGGTGAGATCATTTGCATGAGCGAAACTCTCGGCCACGTCACGTCGGCCGTACACGACCAGCACGTCGTCGGGCGCGAGTTCGTGGCCCGACGAGAGCACCTTGCCGGACTGGCCCTGCACGCCCACGGCACGCAACCCGTCGGCCAACTCCAATCGCCGTCGACTCGACCCGATCACCGGAGACTCCGTACCCACGCGCAGACGGAAGGTCTGATCACCCGCACCGGAGGCGTCGAGTTCGTAGTGCTCGACGACGGTCGACACGTAGCTGCTGAAATCGGCAGGTAGCGAGAGGGATTCGCGGATCGGCAGCAGACGATGGCCGATGGTCGCGGTGATCGCGATGGTGACCAGCACCAACGGGACACCGATGAGGCCGAACTCGAAATAGCCGAATCCCGAGCCGGTCTGCTCGACGGCGGCCTCGTCGACGATCACGTTCACCGGGCTGCCCGACAACGTCAGCATCGATCCGGCGCTCGCGGCGTACGCGAGGGGGATGAGCGCCTTGGACGGCCGCAGCCCGGCGTGACGTGCCACCGACACCGTCACCGGCACCAGGGCGGCGGCCGCACCGTTGACGGTGATGAGTGCGCTGAGGAGGGCGGCGAGAATCATGATGGCCGCGATCACCCGGAACCGGCCGGTGCCCGCCAGGTTGCTGAGCAGGCGACCGGCCCATGCGGTGATCCCGGACGCCTCGAGGCCCTCGCTGACCACGAAGAGAGCGGCGATGAAGGCGATGACGCTCTGCCCGAGGCCGGAGGTCATGGTGGACAGGTCGATGAGGCCCAAGGCGTAGAGGACCAGCGCGGAGGAGATGGCGACCATCGTCACCGGCAGCCGATTCCAGATGAACAGCACCACCGTGACAGCGAGCACGATCAGGCTCAGCGTCGCATCCGACATACCTCATCGTGACATCGCGGCCCCCCGGCCGCAGGCGTCACCACGCGTGCACGGTGTTCTGGGCGGACTCCAGACCGTATCGCAGCAACAGGTCGACGGCGTCGGCGCCGTGCTCGATGAGCAGGTCGGTGTCGGCGCGGGCCGCCGACGGGAAGGGTTTGAGGACGTAGTCGGCCGGATCCTGGCGTCCCGGCGGGCGTCCGATGCCGAGCCGGACCCGCAGGTAGTCGCGGGTGCCGATGGTCTGGCTGATCGAACGCAGGCCGTTGTGTCCGCCTTCGCCGCCGCCCCGCTTGAGCCGGACCAGCCCGAAATCGATGTCGAGTTCGTCGTGCAGAACGATCAGATCCTCGGGTGACACCGAGTAGAACTTCGCCAGCGGACCGATCTGACGGCCGGTGGTGTTCATGAAGGTACGGGCCTTGGCCACCAGCACCGAACCGCCGGCGAACGGTACCGATGCCACTTCAGCGCCGGAGCGCTTGTGCACCGAGTACCGCCCACCGGCGGAGGTGACCAGACGATCGGCGACCATCGCGCCGATGTTGTGTCGTGTCTTCTCGTATTTCGGACCTGGATTACCCAGCCCGACAATGAGTTTCACGTTTTGTGACTCCAGAGAGTCGTCGGTCGGAGATTACTCCGACTCCGACTCGCCCTCGGTCGGGACCTCGGCGCCGGCCTCGACGGCCTCTTCCTCGAGGTCGGAAGCGGTCGGGGCCTCGTTGACGGCGACGATCAGGGTGTCGGCGTCGGTCACCAGGGTGACGCCCTCGGGGAGATCGAGGTCGGAGGCCAGGATCGACACACCGACTTCCTTGCCCTCGACGTCGACGGTGATCTGCTCGGGGATCGACAGCGCGTCGGCCTCGATCTCGACGGTGTTGGCGTCCTGGACGACCAGGGAGCCCGGGGCGGCGTCACCCTCGACGACGATGTTGACCTCGACGGTCACCTTCTCGCCGCGCTTGATGACGAGCAGGTCGACATGCTCGATGTAGTTGCGGATCGGGTGGACGTCGACCTGCTTGGTCAGCGCGAGCTGGCTGGTGCCCTCGATGTCGAGGTCGATGACGGCGTTGGTGCCGTTGTTACGCAGGATCGTGGCGAGGTCACGGGCCGGCAGGCTCAGGTGCTGCGGGCCGGTGCCGTGGCCGTAGAGGACGGCGGGGACGAGGCCCTCGCGGCGGGCGCGGCGTGCGGCGCCCTTGCCCTTCTCGGTACGGGTGGTGACGGCCAGGGTGGCGGTCTGGTTTGCCATGGGGCTTCTCCTTCGTGCGGGGCCGCGGGGCGGCCGGTCGGTGCTTCTCGGATGCGGACCTGCGCCGACACCCACATCACGACCGTCGCGGCGCACTCGCACAGAGGCGCCAGAGGAGACGTAGCGTGGCCGCGCCGATCACGGTGATCACTCACCCTCGCCGAGACAACCCGAACAGAATAGCCGATGAACGGCGCGGATGTCATATCCGCGCGGGGTGGGGGTGACGGGCGGCATACTGGCGGCCATGACCTCACGGACCCCCATCGACATCGTCACCGGCTTTCTGGACGCACTCGCCCGCGGGGACAGCGCCGCGGGAATGATCGACGTCGCCGATCAGATCGCCTACACCAACGTCTCGACGCCCACCATTCGCGGACGGGCGAAGGTCAAGAGGATCTTCAAACAGTTCGACGCCTCACCCGCCTCGTTCAACTACCGGATGGTGAACGTGAGCGCCGACGAAGAGGCCGGTGTGGTCCTCACCGAACGTGTCGACGAGATCCGGCTCGGGCGGTTCATCCTGCAGTTCTGGGTGTGCGGGCGTTTCGAGATCGCCGACGCGCAGATCACCGTGTGGCGCGACTACTTCGATTACTTCGACATGACCAAGGCCCTGCTGAAGGGTCTGCTAGGCGTGGTCGTGCCCGCGGTGGTGCGGCCGTTGCCCGACGAACACACGACACGGGTTCTGCGCACCACGGGACCGCTGGCCTAGCATCGACGCCATGGCTTACCAGCAACCCGGACCTTACGGGCCTCAGCCGACCGGCAGTTTCTACGTCAACATCCTCGGTCAGGAACAGGGGCCGCTGAGCCTTCCCGAACTGCAGTACATGGCGGTGTCGGGCCAGTTGCAGGCGAGCACACCGGTCCGGTCGGCGGACGCTCCGTACCCGTTTCCGGCCGTCCAGGTGCCCGGCCTGTTCTCCGACAAGAGCAAACTCACCGCCGGATTGCTGCAACTGTTCCTCGGCAGCTTCGGCGTCGGCCGCTTCTACCTCGGATACACCGGCATCGGCATCGCACAGATCGCCGTCACGTGGCTGACCTGCGGTGTCGGCGCGATCTGGCCCCTGATCGACGGCATCCTGATGCTCGTCGGCAAGGTGCCCGACGTCAACAACCGGCCATTGCGCGACTGAGCAGAACCGGTCGATGAGCGTAACCGTTCCCACTCGAACCCACCGGCTCGCGCCCAGCGAGGTGGCCGGTGCGATCGGCGTCGCCGGGTTCGGAGTCGCTCTCGCGCTGAGTCCCGCCCACATCGACGACGGCCCGATCCTGTGTCCCTTCCGGCTGGCGACCGGTCTTCCCTGTCCGGGCTGCGGCCTGACCCGGTCATGGGTGTATGGCGCGCACGGTGATTGGGCGCAATCCTTTGCGGCACACCCGTTCGGGCTGCCGCTGCTGATGGGGTTGCTGCTGCTGGCCGCAGCGGCGATCGCTCAGCGCGTGCGGCACCGGGAGCCGCCGAGACTCGATCGGTTGATCTGGAATCCGGTGGCCAAGTTTGTGCTCGCCGGGTGGGTGATCTTTGGTGTGGTCAGGCTCGTGCTGGCCATCTGAGCCGACGGAGTGCCCGCCTCAGGCGAGGTGCAGGGTCGGCGAGTACATGTCGATCCAGTGAAACAGGTCCAGTGTGCGATCAAGTTGAGTCCGGGTCGCCCCGGTCAGCGTCGCGGCATCGGCGTCGACGGCGGAGCCGACCCAGTCGTGATCGACGAGCGAGAACACCGGATCACCGCGGTCGGCCGCCACATCGGCGAGTTGCTGCTGAAGCGACTCCGCGTACTTCACATCCTGTGTCGACGGGTACGGGCTCTTGGTGCGATCGATCACCGACTGCGGCAATACATGTCGAGTGGCCTCGCGGAGCAGGCTCTTCTCCCGGCCGTCGAAGGTCTTGAACGCCCACGGCGTGTTGTACACGTACTCGACGAGTCGGTGATCGCAGAACGGTACGCGCACCTCGAGTCCGACCGCCATGGAGGCGCGATCCTTGCGATCGAGCAGCATCCGCACCATTCGGGTCAGATGCAGGTGGCAGATCTCGCGCATCCGGCGCTCGTCGCCGGTCTCGCCGTCGACGACGGGGACCGCCTCGAGCGCGGCAGAGTACTGGTCGGCGACGTAGGCGTCGAGGTCGAGTTCGCGGCGCAGGTCCGGGGTGAGCAGTGCGTCGCGCCCGGTGGTCATCGACGATTGAAATGCCAACCACGGGAACGTATGTGCGGTGCGGGCGGCCTCGTCGAAGAACCAGCGGTAGCCGCCGAACACCTCGTCGGCCGACTCGCCCGACAAGGCGACCGTCGATTCCTCCCGGATCGCGCGGAACAGCAGGTACAGCGAGGTGTCCATGTCGCCCAAGCCCGCGGGGACGTCCCGCGCGGCGATGACGGCCCGGCGCACGTCGGGATCACTGAGATCGGCGAGATTGAGGACGACGTCGCGGTGCATCGATCCCACGTGCGCGGCGACGTCCCGGACAAACGGGGCATCGGGGGTGTCGCGCATCTCGTCGGGGATGAAGTTGGCCTCCTGGTCGGCGAAGTCGACCGAATAGCTGTGCACCCGTTGCCCTTCGGTACCCAGACGCTTGGCGGCCAGGCCGGTCAGCGCACTGGAGTCGAGCCCGCCGGAGAGCAGGACGCACCGCGGGACGTCGGCGATCAGCTGGCGATCGACGGTGTCGGTGAGCAGATCGCGCACCGTGTCGATGGTCAGATCCAGGGAGTCGCGGTGCCGGCGAGCGGGCAGCGTCCAGTAGGTGCGCTGCTGCCATCCGTTGCGGTTGACGGTCACCATCGCACCGGGCTCGAGTTCGCGGATATCGCGCCACAGCGCCCAGCCCGGTTGTTTGGTCATCGCGAACAGTTCGCGCAGCCCGTCGAGGTCGACGTCGCGACCGATGAGCGGATTGGCCAGCAGCGCTTTGGGTTCGGAGCCGAAGACCACCCCGTCGGTGGTCTCCGAGAAGTAGAACGGCTTGATTCCCAGTCGATCTCGGACCATCGTCAACTCGTCGGTACGGCCGTCCCAGGCCGCGAAGGCGAACATGCCGTTGAGGTGATGGGGGAGGTGTGCACCCCACTCCAGATAGCCGTGCAACACCACCTCGGTGTCGGAGTCGGTGATGAAATGATGCCCCCGCGAACGCAATTCCGTGCGCAGTTCCCGATAGTTGTACGTTTCGCCGCTGTAGACGATGGCCACCACGCCGTCGGGGGTCTCGACGGTCATCGGTTGATGACCGAGCGGCAGGTCGATGATCGCCAGCCGGCGATGGCCGAGGCCGATGTGGGTGTCGATGAAGACCCCACGGTCGTCGGGACCTCGCTTGGTCATCGTCGCCGTCATCGCGTCGATGACGTGACGTTCGTCGCGTAGGTCGTGATGAAACCGAGCCATCCGGTGATACCGCACATGACACACCCCTATCTAGTTAGCGTTGCTAAATAGTTGGACTATGCTGTTCTAACACAGGGGATGACAGGCGTCGAGAAATCCGAGAGCTATGCCCGGATTGTCGTGTGTACGAGTGTCAGCGAATGACCGTCAGAGGATCTCGTCGACGGTCTCGATGGGGCGGGCCAATCGAGTGCCCTTGTCCGTCACCACGAAGGGACGTTCGACGAGGATCGGATGAGCGACCATCTGCTCACGCAACGTCTCCTCGTCGGCGTCGGCGAGACCGAGTTCGGAGTAGAGCGACTCCCGCTTGCGTACCGCCTGAGCTGCGGTGAGCCCGGCATCGGCGAGCAGGGTGTCGAGTTGTTCCCGGGTGAACGGCTCGTCGAGATACTTCACGATCCTCGGTTCGATCCCGGCGTCGCGCAGTTTCTGCAGCGTCTTGCGGGAGGTCGAGCATCGCGGGTTGTGATAGATCGTCGCGTCCACGCACTACACCCTAGTCGGCAGCCGCAACGTCACCGCGAGGGCCGCGACCGCGCAGATCGCGCCGATCAGCGTCGGTGCGAGGGAGCCCGCGCGGTCGATCGCCACGGCGCCGACGAGGGCACCCAGACCGATCGACAGATTGAACGCGGTCGAGTAGATGGTGGTGGCCGCCTCCCGATGCGTCGGCGCCACACGCAAGACCGTGGTCTGCAGGCCGATGGGGATCGCGGCGTAGCCCGCCGACCACACCATCAGCACCACCAGGACGAGCGGGGTGAGCGACGACGTGGCGACCACCAGGACCAGGGCGACGGCGAGCAGGCCCACGAGGACGCCGAGGGATCCGCGGATCGAGCGGGTCCGGGTGAGGAAGGCACCGGCCGCGAAGTTGCCCGCGACCCCGGCCACACCCATCGCCAGCAGCACCGCGCTCACCAGGTCGGCGTCGATGCCGATGGTGTCCACGATCAGCGGCGTCACATAGGTGTAGGCGGCGTAGGCGCCGGTGATGACGAGTGCGGTGACGATGATCGTGACGCGCAGGTTGCGCTCGCGCAGCATCGACGGCAGTCGACGCAGGGACAGGCTTCCGGCCGGTGCGACCGGCGTCATGAACACGGCGAGTGCCACCAGCGTCATCGCCGACAATCCGGACAACGCCCAGTAGGCGCTCCGCCAACCGGCGAACTGGCCGATGAAGGTGCCCAACGGCATCCCGGCAACCGAGGCGATGGACACGCCGGAGAAGGCGATGGTGGTGGCGCGCACCGCATGACGGGTGGAGACCAATGCCACCGCGGTCGGTGCGACGATGGTCCACATCTGGCCCAGGGCCACGCCTATCACCACCCGGACGAGCACCAGCGTCGCGTAGTTCGGGGCGAGTGCGGTGAGGGTGTTGCCGACCACGAACACCGCCATCACCGCCAGCGCGATCCTGCGGCGGTCGATGCGGCGGGTCAGCGACGACAACGTTGGTGCGGCCACCGCTGCGACGAAGGCGAACACCGTCACGGTGAGACCGATGAGACCTTCGGACACGCCCAGATCGGCGGCCATCGGCTGCAGCAGGCCGATGGGCATGATCTCGGTGGTGGTGATCGTGAAGACGGCCAACCCCAATGCGGTCACCGCGGCCCAGTCGCGCGCGGTCACCACCGAATCGGTGCGGGTTTCCTCGGGCACGGGGTGATGTGTCTCCTCGTCGAGGGTGGACGTCGGCGGCGACACGACAACGGGCCGTCATCGACGATTATCGTCGACGACGGCCCGTCGGTCCCGATGAGCTCAGATGAGCTCGGCGTCAGGCGATGCCGTCGAAAAGACTTGTCACCGACCCGTTCTCGAAGACCTCACGGATGGTCTGGGCGAGCAGTGGGGCGATGGAGAGAACGGTGAGCTGCTCGAACCGCTTTTCCTCCGGGATCGGCAGGGTGTCGGTGGCGATGACCTCGGTTGCACCGCAGTTGGCCAGCCGCTCGGCGGCCGGGTCGGAGAACACCGCGTGAGTGGTGGCGATGATGACGTCACCGGCGCCGGCGTCCTTGAGCTTGCTCACCGCACCGGCAATGGTGCCGCCGGTGTCGATCATGTCGTCGATGAGCACACAGGTGCGGCCCTCGACCTCGCCGACGACGCGGTGTGCGACAACCTGATTGGCGACCATCGGGTCACGGGTCTTGTGGATGAACGCCACCGGGGCGCCGCCGAGGGCGTCGGCCCACTTCTCGGCGACTCGCACGCGGCCGGAGTCGGGGGAGACGATGGCGATGTTGTCGGTGCCGTACTTGCCGCGCACGTAATCCGAGAGCTGCCCGAGGGCGTGCATGTGATCGACCGGGCCGTCGAAGAAACCCTGGATCTGGTCGGTATGCAGGTCGACGGTGATGATGCGGTCGGCGCCGGCGGTCTTCATCAGGTCCGCGATGAGGCGAGCGGAGATGGGCTCACGACCGCGGTGCTTCTTGTCCTGGCGGGCGTAGGGGTAGAAGGGCAGGATCACGCTGATGCGTTTGGCCGAGCCGCGCTTGAGGGCGTCGATCATGATCAGCGACTCCATCACCCACTCGTTGAGCGGTGCCGGGCAGCTCTGCAGCACGAAGGCATCCGAACCGCGCACCGACTCCTCGAAACGCACGAACAGCTCGCCGTTGGCGAAGTTGCGCGCCGTCTGCGGCGTCACCTTGATGCCCAGCTCGTCGGCGACGGCTTGCGCGAGATCCGGGTGCGCACGCCCCGCAAACAGCATCAGGTTCTTCTGGTTGTCGGTGGTCCAGGTCATGAAAACTCTTCTACTCGAGGTGGGGCTGGTGGGTCGTGCTCGGTCAGTCGGTGGTCGGGGGTGAAGGTTGCTCGCCGGCCGCTTCGGCGGCCGTGGCCGCCGCGGTTCCGGGCCGCTTCCGGATCACCCAGTCCTCGATCGTGCGTTGTGCGCCCGCCGACACCGCGAGTGCGCCGGCCGGGATGTTTTCCCGCACGACGGTACCCGCACCGGTGTACGCGCCGTCACCGACCTGCACGGGTGCGACGAACATGTTGTCAGACCCGGTGCGGCAATTCGAACCGATCACCGTTTGGTGTTTGTTCACCCCGTCGTAATTGACGAACACGCTCGATGCGCCGATGTTCGACTCGTCACCGATGCGGGCGTCGCCGACGTAGGTCAGGTGCGGCACCTTCGAGCCCGCGCCGATGACGGCGTTTTTGGTCTCCACGAAGGTGCCGATCTTGCCGTGCGGACCGAGTTCGGTGCCCGGCCGCAGGTAGGCGAAGGGGCCGACGGAGGCGCCGTCGTGGATGACCGCGTCGCTGCCGTGGGTGCGGATGACGTGGGCGCCGGCACCGATCACCACGTCGGTGAGAGTGGTGTCCGGGCCGACGACGGCATCTTCGGCGATCGTGGTGCGCCCGTGTAGCTGGGTTCCCGGGTCGATGGTCACATCGGCGGAGATGGTGACGTCGACGTCGATCCAGGTGGTGGCCGGGTCGATGACGGTCACACCGGCGAGCTGGTGGCGCCGCACGATGCGACGGTTGAGTTCGGTGGCGAGTTCGGACAACTGGGCGCGGTCATTGCAGCCGGCGACCAGCATCGGGTCGTCGACGGTGAACGCGCGGACCACCTCGCCCCTCGTGCGGGCGATCTCCGCGACGTCGGTGAGGTAGTACTCGCCCTGGGAGTTGTGATTGGACAGTTCGCCGAGTGCGGCCCGCAGGGTGGCGGCGTCGGCGGCGTAGACACCCGCGTTGACCTCGGTGATCGCCAGCTGTTCGGGGGTTGCGTCCTTGTGTTCGACGATGGCCTGGACCGATTCGTCCCGGTCGCGGACGATGCGTCCGTAGCCGGTGGGATCGTCGGCGACGAACGTCGTCAGCGTGACCGCTGCGCCACCGTCGGCGGTGTGCGCGTCCACCAGCGTCGCGAGGGTGTCGGGATCGAGCAGTGGGACGTCGGCGGCGGTGATGACGACGGTGCCGTCGAAGTCGTCGGGCACCGCACTCAGTCCGACCTGCGCGGCGTGTCCGGTGCCGTGCGGTTCGTCCTGGACGGCGGTGAGGATCGTCTGCCCGAGGCGTTCACCGACACGGGTGACCTCGTCGGTGACGAGTTCACGTTCATGTCCGACCACGGTGACGAGATACGCCGGGGAGATTCCGGCGGCGGCATCGAGACTGTGCCCGAGCAGGGTCCGTCCGGCCAGGGTGTGCAGGATTTTGGGTGTCTTGGACCGCATGCGGGTGCCCGCACCGGCCGCGAGAACGATGACGGCGGTCGTGGGTGACGTCGATGTCAAAGGAGGCCTCCGGTCCTCTCGGCGGCCCGGCCCGGCGCACGGTGTGTGCGGCGGCCAGGTGCTGCCTTGCAGCGCGGCAACGGCCCGATAGTAGCGACATCTGTGGTCGGGTCGGACCCCGTACCCCGCCGCGCATCGTGCCTGATAGAACCAAAGGGACTCACATCACACTCGACGAAGACCAATGAAGGGAAGTCGATGAGCGCACAGAAGACAGCAATAGTCACCGGATCGGCCCGCGGCATCGGAGCGGCCGTCGCCAAGCGACTCGCCGCCGACGGCCTCGCCGTGGCCGTGCTCGACCTCGACGAGGCGGCCACCGCCGACACCGTCAAGGCCATCACCGACGCCGGTGGCACCGCGATCGGTGTGGGCGCCAACGTCGCCGACGAGGAGTCGGTGAAGGCGGCCGTCGACACCATCGTGGAGAAGCTCGGCCCGCCGACCGTCGTCGTCAACAACGCCGGCATTCTGCGCGACAATCTGCTGTTCAAGATGACCGTCGACGACTGGGACGCCGTCATGGCCGTCCACCTGCGCGGTGCGTTCAACGTGACCAAGGCCGCGCAGAAGCACATGGTCGACGCCGGCTGGGGCCGCATCGTCAACCTGTCGAGCACCTCGGCGCTCGGAAACCGCGGTCAGGCCAACTACTCCGCCGCCAAGGCCGGCATGCAGGGCTTCACCAAGACCCTCGCCATCGAACTGGGCAAGTTCGGTGTGACCGCCAACGCGATCGCCCCCGGCTTCATCGAAACCGAGATGACCGCGGCCACCGCCGCCCGCGTCGGCGTGCCCTTCGAGGACTTCAAGAAGGCTGCCGCCAGCCAGATTCCGGTCAACCGCACCGGCGTCCCAGAGGACATCGCGCACACCGCGTCGTTCTTCATCAGCGAGGGTGCGGGCTTCGTGTCCGGCCAGGTGATCTACGTCGCCGGCGGCCCGAAGGACTGAGCTCGGCGGCTCCCGCGCAACCGTTTGCTTCCCGCGCACCGATACGAGGTGCGTGGGTAGCAAACGAGCGAGCGGGAATCGATGCGGAGCACGCGCGGTGCCTGTGGCACAATCGTGTCCGCAGTATTCCCCCATGGTGTAATCGGCAACACTTCTGATTTTGGTTCAGGCATTCCAGGTTCGAGTCCTGGTGGGGGAGCAACAACGTATCCGCAGGTAGATGCGGGTGCAGACGAACTCTCGATGTGGTCCGTGCGCCCTCCGTGCACCCCGATGCGGTTCACGCGTCCGGTTCTCGTTGACGCGGTTGCTGCGTGGTCACGCTCGCTTTGCAATGACCGCGTGGGCGTGGGGGTACAGCGCGGGCGAACAGGGTTTTCGAGGTGACCACTCAAATCGCCCAGCAGACAACCGTATTCACAGTCATCGTGGTTCTGGCGTTACTCGCCGCGCTGCGGGTCTGCCGACACTGGTGGCCCGGAATCGGACCGGCCCGTGGTCGCCTCAGTGCGTGCCCGCCGCGGCGGTACTCGGTTCAACAGGGTTCGACATGGCGTCCGTGGTGTTCGGAGTGCTGCCGTCGAGATGTCCGCGCGCCGTGTCTGACCGGAACCGCCACACCGGCAACCGCACTGCCGACCATCTTTCAGCCCGATCAGTATCGGGCCACGCGAAGACGATCGAGCACAGCTTGAGTCGAGATGCCGAGGAGGTCCGCAGCCTCACTCGTTCCCACCGCGGCGACGAGCGTCGCGTGACGCGCCGCGGTTCACAAGACAACGAGGCGGTGGACGGGGTAAGGCAAATGGGTCACCCGCCGACCTTCACGACCTGACCGGGCTTGGTTGCGAAAACTCCGCGTGGGACGGTGTCTCCTTCGATCAACAGACCCCGGGACCAAATCGGGACGCCCCGCTGTTCTTCTCGATGACGCCGCAGCCAGCGGCGCACCGGAGAGGAGAGAAGTGTCCGACTACCGCAGTACCCCCGAGGCCGTGAGCCGTCTCACCGCCGACCAATACCGCGTCACCCAGCGCGACGGCACCGAGCCGGCGTTCCGCAACGCCTACTGGGACAACCACGAGCCCGGCATCTACGTCGACGTCGTCTCCGGCGAGCCGTTGTTCGCCTCGACCGACAAGTACGACAGTGGCACCGGCTGGCCGAGTTTCACCCGCCCCATCAGCGACGACGCGGTGACCACCCGCACCGACCGCACGTTGTTCATGTCCCGCACCGAGGTGCGTTCGGCCCACGCCGACAGCCACCTCGGTCACGTCTTCACCGACGGCCCGCGCACCGACGGCGGCCTGCGCTACTGCATGAACTCGGCGGCGCTGCGCTTCATCCCGGTCGCCGAACTCGAGGAGCAGGGGTACGGGCAGTTCCGGCGTCTGCTCGACGACCCGATGATGACCGAAACAGCAACCACCACCGAGGAGGATCCATCATGACCAGTGGCCCCAACGACACCGGACACATCACCGCCACTCCCGGAACCGAGACCGCCGTCCTTGCCGGCGGATGCTTCTGGGGCGTCGAGGACCTCATCCGTCGGCAACCCGGGGTTCTGGCGACCCGCGTCGGCTATACCGGTGGCAGCAATGATCATCCGACCTACCGCAATCACCCCGGACATGCGGAAGCCGTCGAGATCGTCTTCGATCCGGCACGCACGACCTACCGCGACATCTTGGCGTTCTTCTTCCAGATCCACGACCCGTCCACGACGAACCGCCAAGGCAATGACATCGGCAGCAGCTACCGGTCGGCAATCTTTCCGGTGACACCCGAGCAGGAGCGCATCGCACGGGAGACGATCGCCGACGTCGACGCGTCCGGACTGTGGCCGGGCAAGGCGGTCACGACGATCGAGCCGGCGGCCCCGTTCTGGGAGGCCGAGCCCGAGCATCAGGACTACCTGGTGCGCTACCCCAACGGGTATACCTGCCACTTCCCACGGCCGGGATGGGTGCTGCCTCGTCGGGACGCAGACGCCGCGAACGTCTGATATCCGCGACGAACCGTCAGGTGAGCCGGAGCGATCGCTGTCACTGCGATCGCTTCGGCGACCCCTGCCGCAGTGGTCGGGGGATACTCAAAGGCGGGGGCCGCATCGTCGATCACGTTGCGCCACGGAAGTTCCCACTCGCCGCCGAACGCCCGGCGTACGGGTCGAACATGATGGGTACGGCCGTCGATGCTCCAGGGGAGGCGCCCCAGGAGACCGGCGATCGTCCGGTCCTCATCGGCCGACATCGGTGGGGCGCCGATGGGGGCCTGGCCGTACACCTTGCTCGCGTGACGTCCGACCATCGGGGGTTTCGACGTTCGCAGGAAGGTGGCGCCGACCGGCAACACACCATAACCGCGAACCTCGTCCACCCGGGCTCGTTGCAGCAGACTCACTGCCAGCCCGCCGGCGCAGCGCGCACTCGGAGTTCCGTAGTCGTCGACGAGTCGCCGTTTACACGCGCTCGAACGGCTTCTGGGGTTCCCATTGCTGGTCACCCAAGGACGATCGGTCGCGCTGACGCCGCGCGCTCGGGCGTTGGCCGCGGTGCCGTGACCGACGTCGACCCCGACCACGCAACCGTGGGCTTCGGGTTCCCGCTCACCATGGGGGCCGGCGAGATCCCGGAGATCCTCGCCGCCTACCGGCATCGTCATCGCGGGGTGACGTTGCACCACAAGCAAGCTCACGGACAACAGCTCGTCGTCGACCTCACCTCGGGTGAGAGGAGATTGTGGCGGTGCTGCCGGATGATCACCGGCTGTGTAGTGCGCCGCGTCTGTCGTTGACGCAGTTGCACGATGAGACCTTCATTGCGAACCCACCCAGCTATCATCTGCGCCGCCTCACCGAAGATCTTTGTCGCCGGGCGGGTTTCGAACCGGCCATCGCCATTGAGATCACCGAGTTCGGTTCCATCGTCGGGCTCGTCGGCCGCGGTCTTGGGGTGGCGTTGTTGCCGCGGGGCATGGCGGGCGACGGAGTCGCGGAGAAGTCGTTGACCGAGCGGGTGACTCGGGATGTCGCACTTGTCGTGGGCCGGCCGAGGGTGGAGTGCTCGTCGATTCGTTCACGGCTTTCCTGGGGTCGGCCGTGCTCGCCGATCCCATGATGTGACACGCCGAGGTTGCACAGCGATCCATCCGCGGGCAGAGTGAAAGGCAACGTCCACAAGTGCTTCGGCGCGGAAGGGATCGCTGTCGCAATGACCTCGGAGCACCGAACGTGCAGGTCATCAGTCGATTCCGCCCACTTCCTCACTGCCGGGATGAGTCGTCGCCGCTTCTTTTCCGTGGCGGCGGCCGCGGGTGTCGGCGTGGCCGGCGCGACGGTACTCGGCGCCTGTGCGCCGTCCGGGTCCGGTGTGGCGAGCTCGGACAACACGATTCGGGCGGCGATCGCCGGGGAGCCGGATCAACTCGATCCGCACAAGACCAGCTCGTACTTCTCATTCGAGGTGCTGGAGAACGTCTTCGACACTCTCGTCGAACCCGACGAGAAACTCGAGATGCAACCGGCGCTGGCGCAGTCCTGGCAGGTCAGCCCGGACGCCACCATCTGGACATTCACTCTTCGGCCGAATGTCCGTTTCCACAACGGTGATTCGCTGACCGCCCAGGACGTGGTGTATTCCTATCGCCGCATCATCGATCAAGATCTGTCCAGCGCATGGCGATTGGAGAACATCGCCACCATCGCCGCACCCGATGACCAGCACGTGGTCATCACGACCACGGCACCGAGCCCGAATCTCTTGTCCACCATCGGCAGCTTCAAGGGAGTGGCAATCGTCAACCGCCGCAACGTCGAATCCGGACAAATCGCCACCCACCCGATCGGCACCGGCCCGTTCTCCTACGACTCGGGCTCACCGGGGACCTCGATCGTCCTCAAGGCCAACCCCGGCTACTGGGGTGGTGCGCCGAGGGTCGACGGCGTCGCCTACAGTTTCATCTCCCAGCAGACCACGGCCGTCTCGGCGCTGCGTTCCGGTGAGATCGACTGGACCGATTCCATTCCCGCTCAACAACTCCGGATTCTGGAGAGTACCGACGGCGTCGTCGTCGGCAGTGTGGTCGCCAACGACTACTGGTACGTGGCAATGAACTTCGCCAAGAAGCCCTTCGATGACACGCGGGTTCGTCAGGCCGTCGCGTACGCCATCGACCGCAAGTCCATCGCGCAGGTCGTCGGTTACGGCACAGCCACCCCCAACCAGCTGGCCATACCGAAGACCAGTCCGTGGTTCGCCGAATATGGCCGCTACACCGACGGATTGGATCGGGACGGCGCCACCGACAAGGCGCGCGACCTGCTGAAGCAGGCCGGGGTGGGCTCCCTGCCGATGGGATTGATGGTGACCACCGAATACCCAGAAACGGTGACCGCCGCGCAGGTGATCGCCTCCAACCTGTCCGACGTCGGCATCGACGTCACCATCGAGCAACTCGACTTCGGTGTGTGGCTCGACCGCCAATCGCAGGGTGCCTTCGACGCACTCCTGCTCGGCTGGCTCGGCAATCTCGATCCGGACGATTACTACTACGCCCAACATCATTCGCAGGGAACGTCGAACTCACAGAAGTACGCCAACCCCGACGTCGACCGCCTCCTCGACGCCGGCCGCGTCGAACTCGACATGGCCCGGCGCAAACAGATCTATACCGACGCCGCCGCCCACATCGCCGACGACGTCAGTTACCTCTACCTGTACAACCCGTCGGCGAATCAGGCCTACAGCAGCGCCCTGCGCGACTACACCGTCCGATCCGACAAGGCGATCCGCTTCCGTGGCGCACACCTGGATCGGAGTCAGGCCGTATGAACGGATTTGGTTGGCCGCTGGTGCGTTTCATCCTGCTGCGATTGCTCTACACCGCCATCGTCCTGCTGGGCGTGATCGTGGTGGTGTTCCTGCTGATCCAGGTGGTGCCCGGTGATCCGGTCCGCATCGCCCTGGGTACCCGGTACACGCCGGAGGCCTACGACTCGCTACGTCAGGCATCCGGACTCGATCAGCCACCCCTGACCCAGCTCGTCCACTACATCGGCAATGTCTTCACCGGCGACCTCGGCGTCAGCTTCCGCGACGGCGAATCGGTCACCGACCTGCTGCTCTCGCGACTGCCGGCGACCATCGCCCTCGCCCTGGCCGCCATCGTCGTCGCCCTGGTGATCGCCATCCCACTGGGCACCTGGGCGGCGCTGCGCGAAGGCCGGTTGGCGGACAACAGTATTCGCGTGGTGTCCCAGTTCGGTATCTCGGTGCCCGATTTCTGGATGGGCATCCTGCTCATCGCGGTCTTCTCGACCGCGCTGGGATGGCTACCGTCGGCGGGATACCGGCCAATCTCGGCCGGGTTCGTACCGTGGATCGAACACCTGGTGCTCCCGGCGATCACCGTCGGCATGGTCACCGGCGCCATCATGACCCGCTACGTACGTACCGCCATCCTCGACGCCGCGAACTCGCCGTTCGTCATGACCGCCGAATCGAAGGGGCTCAGCCGCAGGCGAATCCTCGTCTCCCACATCGGACGCAACGCACTGGTCCCGGTGCTCACCATCTCCGGCATCCAACTGGCCACCCTGCTCGGTGGTGTGATCGTCGTCGAGGTGGTCTTCGCCTGGCCTGGACTCGGGCGCCTGGTCTACGACTCGGTCGCCGCCCGCGACTACCCGGTCCTGCAGGGCGCCATCCTGCTGATTGCCGCGATCTTCCTGATCATCAACCTCGTCGTCGACATCCTCTACGCCGTCATCGATCCCAGGATTCGACTGTCATGACCGCCACCAACCCGCCCGCCACCGACGAGCCCACCCCCGACGAGCCCACCGCCGCAGCGACGGAACCCACCGACTCGGCCTGGCGACTGTTCCTGCGCAACCGGGCGTCGGTCGCCGGGCTCATCGTGATCCTCGTCGTGATCATCTGCGCGCTCTTCGGGCAGTGGATCGCGCCCTACGGCGCCAACGACATCGACGTGCCCGACGCGCTCGCGGCACCGAGTTGGTCGCACCTGTTCGGTACCGACGACCTCGGCCGTGACGTGTTCTCACGCGTCGTGCTCGCCGCGTCGGTGAGTCTGCGGGTGGCCGTCGTGGCGGTGGCGATCTCGCTGATCGTCGGTGTGATCCTCGGGATGTTCTCCGGCTTCGTCGGTGGTGTGGTCGACACGGTGTTGATGCGCATCGTCGACGTCGTCTTCTCCTTCCCGGTCATGTTGCTGGCCTTGGCGATCGTGGCGATCCTGGGTCCCGGTGTCACCTCGGCGATGATCGCGATCGGCATCGTCTACATCCCGATCTTCGCCCGGGTGGCCCGCGCCGACACCCTGCGGGTGCGTCAGACGCAGTTCGTGCAGGCCGCCACCACGATGGGTGTCGGAACGCCACGCATCGTGTTCGGCCATGTGCTGCCCAACATCTCGGGTCCGGTGGTCGTGCAGACCTCCATCTCGCTGGCGTTCGCGATCCTCAGCGAGGCGGCGTTGTCGTTCCTCGGCCTCGGAGTGCAGCCACCGGAGCCGTCATGGGGCCGGATGCTCTACGACGCACAGGGATTCATCACCAGCGCCTGGTGGATGGGAGTGTTCCCCGGCCTGGCCATCTTGCTCACTGTCTTCGCGTTCAACCTCATCGGCGACGGTGTCCGCGACGTCCTCGACCCGCGCCAACGCACCCTGCTCCGCAACCGCGGAAAGCGGCGCCGCCCCACGGTGGCCCGCGCGAGGGTTACCCCGGTCCCCGAGGACGGCACCGACGACTCGGCCGAGACGGTCCTGACCGTCACCGACCTCGTCGTCGGCGTGGGGCCACGGGAGATCGTGCACGGCAACAGCTTCGGTGTCGCCAAGGGGGAGACCCTCGGCATCGTCGGCGAGAGTGGATCGGGTAAGTCCCTGTCGGTGCTGGCGGCCACTGGACTCTTCGACGCGCCGAGCGCGCATGTCTCGGGGTCGGCGCGCATCGGCGACACCGAGGTCATCGGCGCCTCCGACGCGACGCTGCGCGCGGTACACGGATCCCGCGTCGGATTCGTCTTCCAGGACCCGTCGTCGAGTCTCAATCCGCTGCTCACCGTCGAATCGCAGCTGACCGAGGGGCTGCGTCGGCACCTGAAACTCACCAAATCGCAAGCGCGAGAACGGGCGCTGCAACTCCTGCGCGATGTGAATCTGCCTGATCCGGAGAGCAAACTGCACGCCTACCCGCACCAGCTGTCCGGTGGGCAACGCCAGCGGGTGATGATCGCCATTGCACTCGCCTGTGACCCGGAGATCCTCATCGCCGACGAGGCGACCACCGCACTCGACGTGACCACCCAGGCCCAGATCATCGACCTGGTCGCCGAACTCCAGCGGGAACGCGGGATGGCGGTGGTGTGGATCAGCCACGATCTCGGCGTCATCGGACGCATCGCCGACCGCGTCCTCGTCATGCGCTCGGGTTCCGTCGTCGAAACAGGCTCGGTCGACGAGGTTTTCGCGAACCCGCGTGCTGAGTACACGCGAACACTGCTCGAATCCCGGCCGTTGCTGAGCAAGGTCGGCGATCGCGCCGAACCCGAATCCGAGACCGGAGACGCGTCGCCCGCACTGGTCAGTGTGCGCGGCCTCGGCGTCGATTTCACCGTGCGGCGCACCACGGGTCGCGACACCCTGCATGCGGTGCGCGACGTGGATCTCGATGTGGCACAAGGCACCACCCTGGGTATCGTCGGCGAATCCGGATCGGGGAAGTCGACCATCGCCGGCGTGTTCACCGGGCTGATCACCTCCGGCGGCGGGACGACGGTGCGCGGAAGCATCGATGTGCGGGTCGACGGCCGAACCATCGACGCGGTCGGCGTGCGCGGTCACGATGCCGCGGTGCTGCGTCGACGGGTGTCGATGGTCTTCCAGGACCCGGGTGCCTCGCTCGATCCGCGGATGACGGTGGCGGCCTCGATCGCCGAACCGCTGCGGACCCACGGCCAGGTCTCCGGCAAGGGCGCACTGCGCGAGCGTGCGGAGGAACTGCTCGGCGACGTCAGCCTCGACGCCTCGTATCTGCGTCGCTACCCGCACGAGATGTCCGGCGGGCAACGTCAACGAGTCTGTCTGGCAAGGGCTCTCGCCTCCGACCCGGAGGTTCTCATCCTCGACGAGTCGACCGCGTCGCTGGACGTGTCGGTGCAGTCCGAGGTCCTCGAGTTGCTTGCACGTCTTCAGGCCGAGAAAGGTCTGACCTACCTGTTCATCGCGCATGACCTCGCCGTCGTCGAGCAGATCAGCGACACCGTGGCGGTCATGCAGAACGGCAGGGTCGTCGAAAGTGGTCCGGCCACAGGGATTCTGCACGACCCGGCGACCGACTACACCCGCAGGCTGCTCGCCGCGATCCCGCCCGAGACGCCGCAGCGGGCCTGAGGTGGCCGGGTCCCGGGCGCTGACAGCCGGCTCACGGTTACCGAACCTGTCGTGGTGCCGTGGCGTCGGCACCGCACTCCGAACCCGTCCGCCGTCGAACTGAGCTGCCGACTCTGATCGAGGGAGCCGGTCACGACAAGGTGGCCACCAGCACCCCGACGATCAACACGATGAACACCAGGAAGATGACCGCGCCGCCGATGATGGCGGCGCGGGTCGTCGCCGGATCGGTGGGTCGGCGCGGCGGCTGGTAGCCGGCCGGTGTGGGGTTGACCGGGCCGGGGTTCATCGCGCCCGGTGTCACCGGCGGAATATGGGTGATCGGTGGCAGTACCCCCGCCGGGGCGGACCGCGGCATGGGCGGGGGTGGGACGGCCACCGGCGGTGGCACCGACACGCGGCCCTCGAGCGCCTCGCGGGCCGCCTGCGCCATCTGCCCGGCGGTGACGAAACGATCGGCCGGATTCTTGGCCATCCCGCGGGCGATGACGTAGTCGAACGGGCTGCCCAGCACGGGCGGTGGCTGGTTGAGGTGGGCCGCGACGAGTACCTGGAGATCTCCCGCCCCGAACGGCGCGGCGGCCGTGAGGCATTCGACGAGCACACAGGTCAACGCGTAGATGTCGGTGGCCGGGGTGGCGATGTTGCCGGCGCCGAAACGTTCGGGGGCCATGTAGGCGAACGATCCGACCGCGGCACCGGTTTCGGTCAACCGCGGATCGGTGGTGGTCTGGGCGAGGCCGAAGTCGACGAGGTAGGCGAAGTCACCGCTGTCGATGAGGACGTTGTCCGGTTTGACGTCCCGGTGGACCAGCCCGGCGGCGTGCGCCGCGTCGAGTGCCTGAGCGACCTGTTCGACGATGGACACCGCACGCTCGGGTGCCAGCGGCCCGCCGGCGAGCAGATGCCGCAGATCCGTGCCACCGGAGACGATCCGCATGTCCAGGAACAGCAGCCCGTCGATCTCGCCCCAATCGTGGATGGGGATGACGTGCGGATCGTTGAGTTGGGCGGCCATCCGGGATTCACGCAGGAACCGTTCGCGGAACATCGCGTCGCCCGCGTACTGCTGGGCCAGGAGTTTCAGGGCGACGGTGCGTCCACGACGTTCGTCCCGGGCCTGGTAGACCTCGCCCATCGCGCCGCGACCCAGGAGCCGTTGCAGGGTGTAGTCACCCAGAACGGAACCGCTGCGGTCGGCGGGGCTTCCCATGGCGTGCGTCATCCTCCTGCCCACCGGGCCTCGGGCGGGTCCGCGGCAACGGATCGCTTTCCGCGGTACGCTACCCGCTCCACGTCGAGGTCGTGGACATCGACGCGCGGGTATGGATGGCCACCGGCCCGGCCCGGCGACGAGCCGAACCCGACACATCGCTCCAATCATTCTGTGCGCCAGGCATTGCGCCACTGTGCACCGCATGCTCGCGCATGGTGCGGCGAGGTGCTCCGACGACGAAGCGTGTCGATCAGACAGACGGCCCGGCCATCGTGATGATGGCCGGGCCGTCGTCTCATGCCGGGCACGACGTGGCTCAGGATTGCCGATGTCTCATGTCAGTGTGCGACGACCATCTCGTCCCCCTGGGTGGCGGGCAGCTTACCGCTGCGGATCACCACGGCGGACATGACGCCGCCGGCCGCGAAGACTGCTGCGGCGACCCAGAACGCCACCGTGTAGGAGTGCACCGCGGCCATCAGTGACAGCTGCTGCAGGTTCGCCGTGTGTGCGGCGTGATCGGTGACGTAGCCCGCCGCCGCGCTGGAGGCGATGGTGGACAGCAATGCGGTGCCGACGGATCCGCCGACCTGCTGCATCGTGTTGACCGTCGCCGATGCCACGCCCGCGTCCTGGGGTTGCACACCGGAGATGGCGCCCTGCATCGCCGGAGCCATCGACGCACCGAGGCCCAGGCCCATGACGATCAGTGCCGGAAGGATGTCGGTGGTGTACGAACTCGAGTCGCTCAGCCGGGTCAGATACACCATGCCACCTGCGGCGATGAGCATGCCCGCGGTCATCAGCCAGCGCGGCCCGAACCGCGGCAGCAGGACCGCGGTCGAGGTGGTGGCGGTGAGGATGAGGGCGGCGATCATCGGCAGGAACGCCAGTCCGGTCCGGATCGGGCTGAACGCGAGGTTCTGCTGCAGGTAGTAGGTCAGGAACAGGAAGATCCCGAACATTCCGATACCGACTATGAAGACCGCGAGGTAGGAGCCGGCGCGCGTCCGGTCGGTGATGACCCGCATCGGCAGCAGGGCATGCTCGGTGCGCGATTGCAGCCAGACGAAGACGCCGAGGAGTACCGCACCGACCACCAGCCAGGTGAGGGTGGCCCAGTCGGACCAGCCGTGGGTCTCGGCGTGGGAGAAGCCGTAGACGATGGAGAACAGTGCCACCGAGACGGTCAGGACGCCGGGGATGTCGAGCTTGGGGCGGTGTTCGGCCTTGTGGGGGGCGAGGAACAGGACGGCTCCGACCAGGGCGATCGCGGCGATCACCAGGTTCACATACAGGCACCAGCGCCAATCGGCCCACTCGGTGAGTACGCCGCCGAGCAGCAGGCCCAGTGCGCCGCCACCACCGGCGATGGCGCCGAAGATGCCGAAGGCCTTGCCGCGTTCATCCGGGTCGACGAACGTGGTGGTCAGCAAGGACAGTGCGGCCGGGGCCAGAAGTGCACCGAACACGCCTTGACCGGCGCGTGCGGCCACCAGCATGGTGAAATTCACCGAGGCTCCGCCGACCGCCGACATCACCGCGAAGCCGATGAGCCCGATGATGAACGTGTTCTTGCGTCCCCACAGGTCCGACAGGCGGCCGCCGAGGAGTAGGAGGCTGCCGAAGGCGAGGGCATAGGCGGTGACGATCCACTGCCGGTCGGCGTTGTCGAAGCCGAGCGACGATTGTGCGTGGGGGAGTGCGATGTTGACGATGGTGGCGTCGAGCACGACCATCAGCTGGGCCAGTGCGAGTACACCGAGCACCACCCACCGGAGCCGGTGATGTCGGGCCTCCGGGGTTTCGGGAAGAGACGAAGTCTCCTCGTTCTTCGAATAGACGGTTGTCATTCCGGCCTCCTGAAGCTAGGTGGAGGAGCTTCCTCCGGTTACCCCTCAGCCAACGGCACCCAACCGGAGATGATTCCTCCGTTTGCTAAACTGTGACCATGACCACTGACGCGGAGGCCACCCGACCCCTACGCGCCGACGCGGAACGCAACCGGCTGCGCATCATCGCCGCGGCTCGAGAGCTCTTCGCCCAGCGCGGGCTCGACGTCTCCCTCGACGAGGTCGCCGAGGCCGCCGACGTGGGCGTGGGTACCGTCTACCGCCGATTCGCCAATCGCGACGAACTCATCGCCGGCGTCCTCATCGAGCACCTGAATACCGTGAACGCCAAGACCGCCGCGGCGCTGGAGAACGACGATCCCTGGGCGGCGGTGGTCGATCTGGTCACCTGGCTCGCCCAGTCGATGGCCGAGGACCGCGGGCTGGCCGCCATCATCATGCGGGTCGATCACTCGCACCCCGACATCACCGCGGTCAAGACGCAGATGTCGGAACGGGTGGAGCAGATGTTCACCCGGGCCCGCGACGCCGGAGTGGTCCGGCCGGATCTGGCCTCCACCGACTTCTACGCCATCTTCACCATGCTCTCGGCGGTGGCCGACGCCACCCAGGAGACCGCACCGGGTGTCTGGCGCCGCTACCTCGGGCTGATCCTCGACGCCATCAAGGCCGACCCGCAGCGCAACACCCTCGACGTCCCGCCGATGACGTTCGAGCAGGTGATAGCCATGCAGCGGGCCAAACACGACGCGAAGCGCCGGGCGTCGGAACAGGGCGGCTGACGCGCCGTCGGGTGGCTCGGGTCCCAGACCTCGCCCATGCCGCCGCGACCCAGCAGGCGTTCGAGGAGTAATCACCCAGCACCTCGCCGGAATGGTCGGTGGGGCCGGTTACAGTGATGATTCCCCTGCGCCTCGCGACGTGCGGACTGACGACTTGCGGACTGATGACTTGCGGACTGACGTCCTCGGGTGCCGGCGACTCGAGGGACGTCAAACTATCAAGCCCTCACTCTTGAGCCAGTCGTAGGCCACGTCGGACGGGTCTTCACCGTCGATATCGACCCGGCCGTTGAGTTCCTGCATCAGTTGATCGGTGAGCCGTTCGGAGATGGTGGCCATCAACGGGGCGATGTCCGGGTTCGCATCCAAGGTCTCCTTGCGGACGACGACGGTGCCGCTGTAGGGGAGGAAGTAATGCTTGTCGTCGACCAGCACGGTGAGGGAGAGGTTCTTGATGCGGCCGTCGGTGGTGTAGACCATGCCGAAGTTGCAGGGTTGGCTCTTGGCCGTCGAGGTGTAGACGACGCCGGAATCCATCTGGGTCACATTGCCGGACGGGACGCCGTCGGGCGTGTTGTACGGCATGCCGTAGGTCTGCAGCATCGGCAGGAAACCGTCGGGGCGCGAGAAGAATTCGTCATTCACGCAGAAGGTGCGCTCGTTGACCGGGAGTTTGGCGATATCCGACATCGTCGTGACGCCGAGTCGCTGTGCGGTCGGACCCGACACCGCAAAGGCGTACGTGTCATTGAAATTGGCGGGTGGCAGCCACACCAGATTGTTCTGTTCGAGTTCGACATCGTGGACCTGTTGCCACAGTTGCTGCGGGTCGGCGATGACGTCGGTCTCGTGAAGATAGGTGACCCAGGCGGTTCCGGTGTATTCCCAGGCGAGATCGGCGGCACCGTTGAGCATCGCCTGCCGACTCGACGCCGATCCCGGTGCGTTGGTGAGGTCGGTGACGTCGGCCCCGGCCGCGGCCAGGTAGGTGGCCGCGATCTTGCCGAGCAGGATGCTCTCGGTGAAATTTTTTGACGTGACCGTGATCTCGGCGCCCTTGAGAGGGCTCGCGCCATCGGGCAGCGATGCCTTCTTGAACGTGCCCGACGAGCTGACGAGCCCGCAACCGGCCAGCACCGTCGCACAGATCGCCAGCGCCAGTAGTAGGAGGTGGCGCCCTCGGCGTCGAGTCGTCATCAGATCCCCCGGGGTGTGGCGACGAGTTCCACCAACCGGCCGAGCCAGTCGATGATCAGGGCGAGCAGGCCCACCAGGATGGCGCCGGAGATCAACAGTTTGGGCAGGAACAGGGTGACGCCGGTGGTGATCAGGGTGCCCAGGCTGGTGGCGCCGATGAAGGTGGATAGCGTGGCGGTACCGACCAGGATCACCAACGCGGTGCGAACGCCGTTGAGTATCACCGGGACCGCGAGGGGCAGCTCCACCAGGATCAACGTTCGGGCCGCCGACATGCCGATGCCCCGCGACGCCTCGACGGTGCGTTGATCCACCTGCCGCAGACCGACGATCGTGTTCTGTAGGATCGGCAGGATTGCGTAGACGACGAGACCGACCACCGCTGTGCGGAATCCGGTACCGAGCCAGAAGGTGAACAACACCAGCAGGCCCACCGCCGGTGCGGCCTGACCGATGTTGGCGATGTTCACCGCGATCGGGTTGAGCCAGCGCATCGACGGCCGGGTCAACAGGATTCCGAGCGGAATAGCGATGACGACCACGATGACCGTCGCCACCACGGTCAACCGGATGTGATCGAGAATGGTGTTCTGCAGGGTCGACCAGGACAGCGCCGCGCTCTCGGTTTCGGTGAATGTGGTTGTCTGATACCAGGTCACATAACCGACGCCGATGACCACGATGAGCAATGGTTCAAACCACACATCCATCGGCAGTTGCCGGAACCGCGTCACCGTCGACTTCATGACGGTGAGGCCGTGTTCGGTTCGGTGGTGGTCTGGTCATCATCGTCGTCGATGGCGGCGACGATCGGTGTCTCGATCGGGCCGGTGCCCGGCTTGTGGTCGGCGTAGGAGAGGTGATCCTCTTCCTCACGCGCGTGCGCCAATTGTCCCTGGATGATCTCCATCACCGATGTGATACCCAATGCCCCGATCACGCTGCCGCGGGAGTCGGTGACCAGGGTGCCGCCCTGACTGGCGGCCAGCATCGAGTCGAGGGCGTCGTTGAGGGTCGACGACGAGGCGACCACCGGTAGGCGCGGGTCGAGGTAGTCGGAGATCTCCTTGCGCGCGGACACTTCCTCCACCGACGGCCAGGCACGTGGTCGGCCATGCCGGTCGACGACCACCAGCCACTTGTGTCCGGCCGCTCTCGCCCGGGAGAGTGCCTCGTGCGCCGGCGATCCGACGACCGCGGTGACGACCTCGTCGTGCGGGACGTCACGCACCCGCGACAGGGTGAGTTGCGCGAGCGTGGCTCCGGATCCGATGAACTCCTCGACGAACGGGGTCGCGGGGTTGGCGAGGATCTCCTCAGGTGGTGCGTACTGCTCGATGTGACCGCCCTGGGAGAAGATGAGCACCTTGTCGCCGAGCTTCGTGGCCTCCTCGAAGTCGTGGGTGACCACCACGATGGTCTTACCCAACTCTTTCTGGATGCCGATCAGACTGTCCTGCAAGCGGACTCGTGTGATCGGGTCCACCGCACCGAACGGCTCGTCCATCAGCAGCACCGGCGGATCGGCGGCCAGCGCGCGGGCCACCCCGACGCGCTGCTGCTGACCGCCGGACATGTCCTTGGGCAGGCGGTGGGCGAAGTCCGCGGCGTCGAGTCCGACGAGGTCGAGAAGATACTCGGTGCGTTCGGTGATGCGCTTCTTGTCCCAGCCGAGGACCCGGGGGATCGCCCCGATGTTCTTGGTGACGTCCCAGTGCGGGAACAGCCCACCGGACTGGATGACATAGCCGATGGATTGGCGCAGCTTGTCCGGGTTCTCCTTGGTGACGTCACGGCCGTCGATGAGGATGCGGCCGGCGCTGGGCTCGATCAGCCGGTTGATCATCTTCAGGGTCGTCGTCTTGCCGCAGCCCGACGGGCCGACAAACGCCACGATGTGACCGGCCTCGATGTCCAGGTCGAGACGTTCGACCGCCGGAACGCTTTGTCCCCGATACTGTTTCATGACGCCGTCGAGGGCGATGGACGCCCCGGTGACGGTGCGTTCGGAGGTTGGCTGGGTCATTTCAGTCCCCTCGAGATGGTGAACCGGCCGAGTAGTACGAGCAGAGCGTCGAATACTAGGGCCACGATGACGATCAGGATGGTGCCGGTCAGCGCCATCTCCAGGGCGTTGGCGCCGCCGAGGCGCGAAAGCCCGCTGAAGATCAGCGATCCCAGCCCGGGACCGAGGACGTAGGCGACGATCGCGGCGATGCCGACGATCATCTGCGTCGACACCCGAATCCCGGTGAGGATGACCGGCCACGCGATCGGGAGTTCGACGCTGACCAGGATTCGCCAGCGGGACAGCCCGATCCCGCGGGCGGCCTCGATCACCGACGGTGGCACCGACCGCAGGCCGACGATGGCGTTGCCGATCACCGGCATCGTCGCAAAGAACGCCAACATGACGAACGACGGGACGACACCGAGACCGAACGGCACGATCAGCAGCGCCAACAGCGCCAGGGACGGAATGGTGAGAGCGACACGGCTCGAGGTCAGCGTGAGCGCCGACGCCAGCGGCAGTCGGTACACGATCACCGCAATGACGATCGCAATCACGGTTCCGACCAGAACGGTCTGAAACGCCAGTGAGGCGTGCTGGTAGGTGAGAAACGTCAGTGTGCTCGCGTGCTCGCTGATGTAGTCCCAGAGGTTCACGGACATCCCTTCTGGATCAGACGATTTGCGAGTTTTCGATAAGTGACAGGACTTCGACCCTATCCATTGGGGTCGGTCGGCACCGGCGAAAACCGCGAACCCGGCCGGCTGCCATCACCTTTGCCGGTCGTGGAACCCTTGGTGACCTGCGCAGATATCGAAGTGATCACGATCGGCGCAATTTGATTCGGCGTGAACCGATATGTCCGACTTGCCATCGTTATCGTGGACGCCATGGCAGTCAGTCGCCCCACCGACAAGACCGACGAGGTCCGGCGCGCACCACGCGCGCGGATGACCGGTGCGCAGCGTCGCCTGCAGCTCATCGAGGTCGCGCGGGGATTGTTCGCCGAACGCGGATTCGAGGCCACCTCCATCGAGGAGATCGCGCAGCGGGCCGGTGTGTCCAAGCCGATCGTCTACGAACATTTCGGCGGCAAGGAGGGTCTCTACGCGGTGGTGGTGGACCGCGAGATGGAGACGTTGCTGGAGATGGTGACGTCGTCGCTGTCGCGCAACCGCTCGCTGTACCGCATCCAGCAGGTGGCGCTCGCGCTACTCACTTACATGGAGGAACGCACCGACGGCTTCCGCATCCTCGTCCGTGGCGAGAGCACCAGCGCCGGCACCTATTCGAGCCTGCTCAACGATGCGATCAGCCAGGTCGAGCACATCCTGGCGGGCGACTTCGAGCGACGTGGATTCGATCCGAAACTGGCGCCGCTCTATGCCCAGGCGCTCGTCGGCATGGTGTCGGTGACCGCGCAGTGGTGGCTCGATGTCCGGGAACCCTCCAAAGAGGTTGTCGCCGCACACCTGGTGAATCTGTGCTGGAACGGACTGACCCGCCTTGACCCCGATCCGGAGTTGGTGGGACCCGATTACGTTGAACCCGAACGGGCTGGACCAGACCGGGGCGAACCCACCGAGCCCAGCACGGCCGAGGGCCCCGACGACTGAGCGACCGCACGCGGTTCGCCCATCTTGGCCGCGACCACACCGCAGATGATCAGCACTCCACCGAGGATCTGGGCCGGCGCGGGAATCTGGCCGAGCAGTGCCGCCGCCCACACCACGGCGGCGAGCACCTCCAGCAACGCGATCAGCGAGGCGAGTCGCGCACCCAGGCGCCGGGCCGCGCCGATGCCGGTGAGATATGCGGTGGCCGCGGAGATGAGGGCGAGTCCGACCAGCACCGACCAGGCCGGCGCGGCGAATCCGGCGAAATGTGCGGTGGCCTGACCGGCGGTCATCGGTAGCACTCCCACCACCCCGAGCATGCCCAAAAGCAGTGCGGCGAAGATCATTCCGCCGGTTGCCAGCACGGCGGGCGGCAGGTCGTCGTGCTGGTGGGCCGAGATCAGGAAGTAGCCGGCCGCGCCGATCATGGCTCCCACGGCCCAGAGTGCGCCGACCGGATCGATCGATGCCGCGCCGAGGAGATCGAGGACGAGGACGAGACCGACCGCGCAGATTGCGATTCCGGCGACCGCCCACCGGGTCGGCCGCTGCCGGTGGACGGCCCACATCCACCCGACCACGACGACCGGCGCGGTGTACTCGATCAGCAACGCGGGACCGACGTCCATCGTCTGGATCGCCGAGAAATAGCAGAACTGGGCGGCGGCGATGCCGAGCAATCCATACAGTGCGATGGTCTTGCCGTGCGCGCCCAGGATGGAGACGAGCCGGGCCGGACGCAGCTGCGACCAGCCGCCAAGATCGCGCACCGCGAAGGGGATGAGCGCCAGTCCGCCGAGTCCGATACGGATGCCGACCACGGCGCCGGGACTCCACCCGGCCGCCAGCAACGGCGTCGCCAGTGCGCCGGAGATGCCGAAGCTGACCGCGGAGATGACCGCCAGCACCAACCCCGATCTGACCCGGGTGTCGAACGTGGGGTCATTGGTCAATGAGCTCATGACGAATGACGCTAGGGTCCGATTCGGTAATGTGTCAACATGATTTTCGGTGATGACGTGGATCTGGCGCTGCAGGCGGCGGTCACCCTGGCCAACTCGGCGTCGCCGCCGGACACCTTCGAGACGATCGCCGACCTCGACGCGTACTGGGAGCGCTTCGGTTACACCGGCCGACGCGTCGGCGATCGCGCCGAACTCGACAGCGTTAGGGCCATCCGACCGCGTCTGCGGGCGCTGCTGCTGGCCGACCGCGACGACGCCGTCGACCTGGTCAACACGGTCCTACGCCGGCACCGGGCGCTGCCTCAGCTGGTCCGGCACGGGCAGACCGACTGGCATCTGCATGCCATCGACGACGACGCGCCGTTGGCCGAGAGGATCATGGTCGAAACCGCGATGGCGCTGATCGACGTGATCCGTGCCGATGACCTGTCGCGCCTCGCGATCTGCGCCGACGAGGGCTGTGACGCCGTCGTCCTCGACCTGTCCCGCAACCGATCGCGGCGGTACTGCTCCACGGCGTGTACCAACCGCAATGCGGTCGCCGCCTACCGCGCCCGGCAGGGCGATCCCGACGGAGCGCGGCGGGCATGACCACCGGACGCTGACCGCTGACGCCAGGTCTTACAATCGCACGAGTGTCGTCTTCACCCGCCCTCTCCGGACTTGCCGCTCTCACCTGTTCGGATGCCTCGCTCGCCGCGCTCCGTGAACGTTGCGACACCGACCGCCTCGACATCACCGGACCGGACGCCGCGCGCCCCTTCGTCGTCGCCTGTCTCGCAGGGTCGTCGGCACCGCTGCTCGTCGTCTCCGCCAACGGGCGGGAGGCCGACGATCTGACCGCCGAGCTGCGCGAAATGCTCGACGACCCGGACTCGGTCGCGCAGTTCCCGTCCTGGGAGACGCTTCCGCACGAACGGCTCTCGCCCAGCGCCGACACCGTCGGCGCACGACTGGCGGTGCTGCACCGTCTCGCGCAGCCGGGCGAGCATCCGCTGCGTGTGGTGGTGACCACGGTGCGTTCGCTGGTGCAGCCGATGGCACCGGGCCTGGGTGCGGTCCGCACCATCACCCTGCGCGAGGGTATCGAGATCGACTTCGACACCCTTCTGGCCGATCTGGTGGAGATGGCCTACGAGCGCGTCGACATGGTGGGCCGGCGAGGCGAGTTCGCGGTCCGCGGCGGCATCCTCGACGTCTTTCCGACGACCACCGACTATCCGGTGCGCGTGGAGTTCTGGGGTGACGAGATCACCGAGATGCGCGCCTTCTCGGTCGCCGATCAGCGCAGCCAGCCCGAGATCGACACCGCCGAGGTGCAGATCCATCCCTGCCGCGAACTGGTGCTCACCGAACGGGTCCGCCACCGCGCCGCCGACCTCGCCGCGGCGAACACCGGCGACGAGGCACTGGCCGACATGCTGGCCAAACTCGCCGAGGGCATTCCGGTGGAGGGCATGGAAGCGCTCATCCCGGCGCTCGTCGAGGGGCAGATGCAATTGCTCACCGAGGTGATCCCGGACGGCTCACGGGTACTCATCCTCGATCCGGAGAAGGTCCGCACCCGCGCGGGCGACCTCGCGGCCACCGGAGCCGAATTCCTCGAGGCGTCCTGGAACGCGGCCGCCTTAGGCGCCTCTGCGCCCGTCGACAACGTCGGCGGCGCAACCGGAGTCGACCTGCAGGCCAGTGCCTACCGTCCGCTCGACGAGGTGATGGAGGTGACCGTCACCGCAGGTCGCTCCTGGTGGACGATGAGCCCGCTGTCGGCTGGCTTCGGTGACGAGTTCGAACTGGACCTGGTGGCCGGTCCGACGCCACACGGCGGCGAGAAAGAGATCGCGGAGACCTTCGCGATGCTCCGCGCACACGTCGCCACCGGTAAACCCGCCGCAATCGTGGTGGCCGGCAAGGGAACCGCCACCCGCATCGGCGAACGCCTCGCCGACGCCGAGGTGCCGCACTCGATCGCCGAGCCGGGGGACCGGCCCGCCGACGGCGAGGTCACCGTCTACGGCGGCACCCTGCGCCACGGAATCATCTCTGCCTCAGCGGGATTGGTGATCGTCACCGAAACCGACCTGACCGGTTCGCGGGTGGCGGCCGTGCGCGACGGACGACGACTGCCCGCCAAACGACGCAACCAGGTCGATCCGTTGGCCCTGACCGCGGGTGACCTGGTGGTGCACGACCAGCACGGCATCGGCAAGTTCGTGGAGATGATCGAACGCACGGTCTCCGGGGCACGGCGCGAATACCTGGTGCTGGAATACGCCGCGGGCAAACGCGGTCAGCCCGGCGATCGGCTCTACGTCCCGATGGATGCCCTCGACCAGCTGTCCCGGTACGTCGGCGGCGAGCAGCCGTCGCTGTCGAAGCTCGGTGGTTCCGATTGGCAGAACACCAAACGCAAAGCGCGCAAGGCCGTTCGGGAGATCGCCGGTGAGCTCGTGCAACTCTACGCCGCCCGTCACGCCGCCCCCGGGTACGCCTTCAGTCCGGACACCCCGTGGCAGCGGGAGATGGAGGACGCCTTCGACTTCACCGAGACCGTCGATCAGATGACCGTGATCGGTGAGGTCAAGGACGACATGGAAAAGCCCGTTCCGATGGACCGGGTGATCGTCGGCGACGTGGGCTACGGCAAGACCGAGATCGCAGTGCGCGCGGCCTTCAAGGCCGTCCAGGACGGCAAGCAGGTGGCCGTCCTCGTGCCGACAACCATTCTGGCGCAACAACATCTGCAGACCTTTACCGAGCGGATGTCGGGTTTCCCGGTGCGGGTGCGCGGACTGTCACGGTTCACCGACGCCAAGGAATCCAAGGAGATCATCGAGGCGATGGCCGACGGTTCGGTCGACATCGTCATCGGTACCCACCGGCTCCTGCAGACCGGGGTCACCTGGAAGGATCTCGGCCTCGTCATCGTCGACGAGGAACAGCGTTTCGGTGTGGAACACAAGGAGCACATCAAGTCGCTGCGCACCCACGTCGACGTCCTGACCATGTCGGCGACCCCGATCCCGCGCACCCTGGAGATGTCGATGGCCGGCATCCGGGAGATGTCGACGATCCTCACCCCGCCCGAGGAGCGGCATCCGGTGCTCACCTACGTGGGAGGGTATGCGGCCAAGCAGGTGGCCGCGGCCATTCGCCGCGAACTCCTGCGTGACGGGCAGGTCTTCTACGTCCACAACCGTGTCTCCACCATCGACAAGACGGCCAAGGAGATAGCCGACATGGTCCCTGAGGCCAGAGTCGTTGTGGCACATGGCCAGATGAACGAGGATCAGCTCGAACGCACCGTCTCCGGATTCTGGAACCGGGAGTACGACGTGCTGGTGTGCACCACCATCATCGAGACCGGACTCGACATCTCCAACGCGAACACACTCATCGTCGACCGCGCCGAGAATCTCGGTCTGTCGCAACTGCATCAGCTACGCGGCCGGGTGGGACGCAGCCGGGAACGCGGATATGCCTACCTGCTCTACAGTTCCGAGAAGCCGTTGACCGAGACCGCCTACGACCGCCTGGCCACCATCGCCCAGAACAACGAACTCGGCGCGGGAATGGCGGTGGCGCTCAAGGACCTCGAACTGCGCGGAGCCGGAAACGTGCTCGGCGCCGAACAATCCGGTCACGTCGCCGGAGTGGGATTCGACCTGTATGTGCGGCTCGTCGGCGAGGCGGTTGAGGCCTATCGTGCCGCCGCCGACGGTAAACCGGTGACCAGCGAAGAGGTCACCGAGGTGCGTGTCGATCTCCCCGTCGATGCCCACATCCCGGTCGAGTACGTCGACTCCGACCGCCTGCGCCTCGAGGCGTACCGCAAACTCGCCTCGGCATCGGCCGATTCCGAGGTGGACGCGGTGATGAGCGAACTGCTCGACCGCTACGGTGAACCGCCGGAGGAGACCCGCCGCCTCGCCTCCATCGCCAAGCTGCGATTGCGTTGCCGCGAACGCGGTGTTGCCGAACTCGGGGTGGTGGGAACCAACGTCAAGGTGTCGCCGCTGCATCTGCTCGACAGTGAGCAGATACGCCTCAAGCGGCTGTACTCCGCGGCGTCCTATCGTGCGACGACCGGCGTCATCACGCTGCCGATCCCACGGACCGGTGGGGTCGGATCGGCGCGACTGCGCGACGACGAGCTGATCGACTACCTCGTCACCTTCCTGACGCAACTCAAACCCACGCCGGCGCCGTAGCCGATCCTCGGGAGAAACCGCATCGAGATCCCACGTTGTCGGGTGCGCACCGTTTACGGTTGTCGTGTTGTCACATACTCTCCGTGAAAGGTGCCCGCGATGACGGTGGTCCTGCTCGATCCGCTGCGGCCGGACATGATCCCGATCCGCGCGCGTTCGGAGCTGTCCGGAACGGTGTATGTGACCGAGGATGTCCCCACCACGATCCTGTGGGAGCTCGATCACTTCGAGCCGGTCTTCGACGAGACTCCGCTGGGTACCACGCTGCTGTCGACCGATCCGCATCATCGGTTGGTCGCCGCGCGGAGAGCACTCGGTGACACCGTCATCGAGGCGACCCCGCTGGCCGGTGGTGACCTGCTGGCCGCTGTCGCGTTGATGGACACCCTGCGACGCAACGGTCCGTGGGAGTCGCAGCAGACCCACGCCTCGCTGCGGCGCTACCTGCTCGAGGAGGTCTACGAGCTCCTCGACGCCTTCGACTCCGGCGATCAGGCACACCTGCGCGAAGAGCTCGGCGACCTGCTGCTCCAGGTGTTGTTCCATGCGCGTATCGCGGCCGACCATCCGACCGATCCGTTCGACATCGATGCTGTCGCAAGAAGTTTCACTGATAAGGTGACCCGTCGTACTCCCGGGGTGCTGTCCGGGGCGCATAGCGATCTCGAGACACAGATCCGCGAGTGGGAAGAACGTAAGGCCGCCGAGAAGAATCGGGGATCGGTACTCGACGGGATCGCCACCACCGCGCCGGCGCTGGCGCTGACCCAGAAGGTCCTCGAAAGGCTCACCGCCGCTTGCTATCCCGTCGAACGCATCGATCCTGCAGTGCTGACGGTGACCGTGTCCGCCGGAGATGACAGCGTCGAGGCCGCCGCGCGGGCACGCACCCTGGACCTGATGACCCAGGTGCGCGCGGTCGAGGAACAGGCTCGGGCCGACGAGGTCGTCCTCGACACCCGCGAGGCCTGGCTGTCGATCCTCGACGGTACGGCCGTACCGGAACCGGAACCGGAACCACAATTCGAGGATCCGGCCCCGGTCGGCGAGTCGGAGGGCGAACCTCCGGCCGAGTAGTGGCAGCACGCCATCTGCATGCTCAACTCCCAGCCGCGCGGAATGCATGACGTGTAGGTGGGAGTTGCGCGCGCACCGCCGGCACGGTGCACGTTCGGATCACGGTGATTTCAACGTGGTGGCCGTGGCCGGAGGCGGCCTCCGGCACCCGCCCCGCGATACCCCTACGACATGGGAAAATGCGGCCGTGCATCATGGAGGAATGCCTTTCGACACCGCAGGCGACCCCGATGGAGGCACCCGGAGCACCCGCGAGAACGTGATCCTGGTGCACTGGCACGATCTGGGACGCCACCTGAGGTGCTACGGCGCCGACGGCGTCGAGAGCCCCCATCTCGACGCGCTGGCCGCCGAGGGCATCCGGTTCACCGACGCACATGCCACCGCCCCGCTGTGCTCGCCGGCCCGCGGTTCGCTGTTCACCGGCGAATATCCGCACCACAACGGGCTCGTCGGTCTGGCCCATCACGGGTTCGCCTATCGCGACGGCGTGCAGACACTCCCGGCTCTGCTGGGTGGTCACGGGTACCGCACGGTGCTCTTCGGCATGCAGCACGAGAGCGCCGATCCCACCAGCATCGGCTTCGACTCGGTGGACGTCTCCGACTCACGGTGTGACTACGTCGTCGGCGAATCGCAGTGGTGGCTGCGCCGTCACGTCGAGGCCGGCGGAAACCGGCCGTTCCTGTTGACGGCCGGGTTCTTTGAGACGCACCGTCCCTACCTCGACGACGAGTACGCACCCGCCGACACCACCGACATCGAGGTGCCCGGGTTCCTTCCCGACACCGACGACGTCCGCGACGACCTCGCCGGTCTGCACGGCAGCATCACCAAGGCCGACGCCGCGGTGGGGCGACTGCTCGCCACCGTCGATGACCTCGGCTTGGCCGAGAATACCTGGATCGTCTTCGTGACCGACCACGGTCTGGCGTTTCCGCGTGCCAAGTCCACGCTCTACGCCGAGGGGACCGGCGTCGCCCTGATCGTCCGGCCGCCGCGGGCCCGCGGTATCGCCCCGCGGATCTATGACGACCTGTTCTCCGGGGTCGATCTCACGCCGACCATTCTCGACCTGCTCGGGATGGACCTGCCCGACACGGTCGACGGTGACTCCCACGCCGCGGAGTTGACGGACGCTTCCGACGGTGCGGTGCGTGAGGAGGTCTTCACCGAGAAGACCTATCACGACGCCTACGACCCGATCCGGGCCGTGCGGACCAAGACGCACAGCTACATAGAGAATTACGCGCACCGTCCCGAGTTGTTGCTGCCACTCGACATCGCCGACAGTCTCTCCGCACGATCCCTCGAGCCGGCTATCACTGTCCGGGACCGCGCGCATATCGAACTCTACGATCTGGTTTCCGATCCGTATGAGCAAAAGAACGTCGCCGACGACCCCGAGTACGCCGAGATCCGCGCCGACCTCGAGGCGCGTCTTGCCCGGTGGCGCAGTACCACCGGCGACGCACTGCCCCCGGAGGCGGAGGGAACCGCGGTCGCCGAAGCGTTCATGGCGGTCTTCAACGCGAAGACCGAGGCCGGAGACCCTGCCGAGGAGGCACTTCCGTCGCGGCGGCCGCTCGGCGAACGCCGCGAGCTCAGTGGCGATCTCACCTCCGGTGAGGGCGACGTGGTTCGCACATCACGATCGGCGGGCGCCACGCACTGACCGACGGACCGGCGGCGTGCGGTCGGGCCCGCACGACTGGCCCGTCCTGTCAATACTTTGCCGCGCGTTGGCCGTAAAATCCCAGGTTGCGGGCGGTTTCGTGGTGGCTACACTGAGCCGGTGTCCAGCCAGAACTACCTCGTCTGCGCCAGTCAGCGCAGTGGGAGCACGCTGCTCGTCGAGTCTCTCGCCGCCACCGGTGTGGCCGGGACCCCCGAGGAGTTCTTCCAGTACCTCTCGTCGTCCTCACTGTCCCCGCAGCCACGCGAATGGTTTGCCGGAGTGACGGATTCGACGATCCTGGATCTGCTCGACGAGGTGGACCCGGGTGAGGTCGACACCCGCGACTTCGATCGGTGGCGCACCGATGTGCTCGAGGCCGGCCGAACTCCGAACGGCGTCTGGGGCGGCAAACTGATGTGGAATCAGACGCCACTTCTGATCGCGCGGACCCGCGTCGCATCCGGGTCCCTGCGCACAGCCATCCGTGAACTGCTCGGCGACGATCCGCTTTTCGTCCATGTGTACCGTGACGATATTGTGCCGCAGGCAGTTTCGATGTGGCGTGCGGTACAGACCCGGGTGTGGCGTGACGGCCACGGCCCGCATTTCGAGGCCGGCCGTGACGAGAGGGCGCAATACGACGCCGAGGGCATAGCGCACCTGGCGGCCATCCTGTCCGATCAGGAGCGGCAGTGGCGACGCTGGTTCGCCGAGGAACAAATCAAGGCCATCGACATCGAGTTCGGGGAGTTGGTCAAGGATCCTCAGGGCACCACGGCCACGGTACTCGAAGCCCTGCACCTCGATCCCGGACTCGCGCCACCACCACCTCTCAAACCCCAGTCCAATGCGCGATCCAGGGAATGGGTTACGCGCTATCGTGCCGACGCGGAACAGAACGGATATCCACTATGACCGCCGAACTCACCGACCAGCCGACACCGCTAGCCGCGTCGGAATTCGATCATGTTGCCGCACTGCGCATCCTGGAGTCGGAATCCGTTCACATCATCCGTGAGGTGGCCGCCGAACTCGAGCGTCCGGTGTTGCTGTTCTCCGGCGGCAAGGACTCCATCGTCCTGTTGCGATTGGCGGAGAAGGCATTTCGGCCGAGCCCGCTGCCGTTCCCGATTCTGCATGTGGACACCGGCCACAACTTCGACGAGGTGATCGAGTTCCGGGACCGACGGGTGGCGCCGACCGAGGAGAATCCCGCCGGCATCAAACTGATCGTGGCATCGGTTCCCGATGCGATCGCCGCCGGCCGGATCGCCGAATCGACCGATCCGTCCGGATCACGCAACCGGCTGCAGACCCGGGTGCTGCTCGATGCGTTGGAGGAAGGAGGATTCGACGCCGCCTTCGGCGGTGCGCGTCGTGACGAGGACCGCGCCCGCGCCAAGGAACGGGTGTTCAGCTTCCGTGACGAATTCGGTCAGTGGGATCCGCGGGCGCAACGCCCGGAACCGTGGTCGCTGTACAACGGCCGCATCCGGAAAGGGGAGTCGGTCCGCGTCTTCCCGCTGTCGAACTGGACCGAGACCGATATCTGGCGTTACATCGAACTCGAGCAACTCGACCTGCCGTCCATCTATTACGCCGCCGAGCGTGAGGTATTCGACCGGGACGGCATTCTCCTTGCGGTGTCCGAGTTCTCGCAGCCGGGCGCGACCGACGAGGTGAGCACCGAATGGGTGCGTTACCGCACCGTCGGTGATCTGACGATCACCGGGGCGGTGCGGTCACGCGCCACCAGTATTCCCGACATCATCGCCGAGATCAGCGAGGCGACCGTCTCCGAACGCGGCGAGACCCGCGCCGACGACCGAACATCATCGGCCGCCATGGAAGACCGTAAACGAGAGGGCTACTTCTGATGAGCACCGCAGTCGCACCGCCCCATCGGCCGACCACCAACCGGCAGATCCTGCGCCTGGCAACGGCCGGCAGCGTCGACGACGGCAAGTCGACACTGATCGGCCGACTACTCCACGACACCGGAAGCCTGCCCACCGATCACCTCGCCGGCGTGACCTCCGACGACGGTGACGTCGACCTGGCGGCACTGTCAGACGGACTGCGCGCCGAGCGGGAGCAGGGCATCACCATCGATGTCGCCTACCGCTTCTTCTCCAGCGACACACGCAGTTACGTCCTCGCCGACACACCCGGTCACGAGCGCTACACCCGCAACACCTTCACCGGTGCCTCCAATGCGCACGTCGCGGTCCTGCTCGTCGACGCCCGAAAAGGATTGCAGCGTCAGACCCGTCGCCACGCGCGGATCGCCACCCTCGTCGGCGTCCCGCACGTGATCGCCGCTGTCAACAAGATCGACCTGGTCGACTTCTCCCAGGAACGATTCGACGAGTTGCAGGCAGACCTCACCGAACTCGCCGTCCAGCTCGGGATCGGTGAGATTCTCGCGATCCCGGTGGCCGCCAAGATCGGCGACAACGTCGTGCACCGCTCGTCCCACACCCCGTGGTACGCCGGTCCGACCCTGCTGGAGTACCTGGAATCGGTGGAGCTGCAGGCACCGTCGCCGCAACCGCGTGAACTCCGCCTGCCGGTGCAGTGGGTGTCGCGACCCGGTCCCGACGGTAAACGTAACTACACCGGGCGCGTGGCCGCCGGCACCCTCGCCGTCGGCGATCCGGTGACGGTGTTGCCGTCCGGTTCGCACAGCGTCGTCACCGCACTGGACACCCTCGATCCGCTGCGCGACGTCGCGGTGGCGGGGCTGTCGGTGTCGGTGCAACTCGCCGACGAGATCGACATCGGCCGCGGTGATGTCCTCATCAGCGGCGCCGAGGATGCGCATCGGCCGGTGCCGGCGCGCGAGTTGTCCGCCACGCTGTGCTGGCTGTCGGAGGCGCCGCTGCATGCTGGCGATCGGGTTGCGCTCAAGCAGGGCGCACACACGATCCGCGCCACCGTAGGGTCGCTCGAACGCCGCCTCGACCCGGAGTCGCTCCTCGAGGTCGTCGGACCAACGGAGCTGGGCCTCAACGACATCGGCACCGTCACGCTGCGTACCTCGTCGATCGTGGTGGCCGACCGCTACATCGAGAACCGGGACACCGGCGCCTTCATCCTGATCGATGAATCCTCCAACGACACCGTCGGTGCCGGCACCATTCTCGAACCGCGAGAGGTCATCCCCGGCAAGGCCACCCGCAACGACATCAAGTGGCACCCCAGTTCACTCAACCGCTCGGAACGGTGGGCCAAGACCGGACTGCGGGGCGCCACGGTGTGGCTGACCGGACTGCCGGCCTCGGGGAAGTCGACGGTGGCCGTTGCGCTGGAAAGAGAACTGGTCAACCGGGCGCGGGTGGCCTATCTGGTCGACGGTGACAACATCCGGCACGGTATTTCCGATGACCTTGGCTTTTCGCCGGGGGACCGGGCCGAGAACATCCGCCGGGTAGGTCATCTCGCCCGCCTGTTCGCCGACGCCGGGGTCATCGCGATCGCGTCGATGGTCTCGCCCTTGCATTCCGATCGGGAGATCGCGCGGGAACTGCACCACGCCGCCGACCTGGACTTCATCGAGGTGCACGTGTCCACACCGGTCGGCGAATGTGAACGTCGCGACCCGAAGGGGTTGTACGCGCGAGCCCGGCGTGGTGAGCTCAAGGGTCTCACCGGTATCGACGCACCGTACGAGAAGCCGCTGAATCCGGACCTGCGATTCGACACCACCGGAGCCGACATCGACGAACTCGCCGGTCGGGTGCTGGCGCTGCTGGCGCAACGGGGCATCATCGAGGAGTGAATTGTTGCCAGCCGGAACGTGACGCCCGACGCGAGGGGGACTCCGCGGTAGGTGTGCCCGCGTCCGGCGGCAAACATGCGATCGAGTCCGTGGCCATTGCGGCGGGCGAATTCGCCATGGGTGACGCGTTCGACGAGGGGTACCGCACCGACGGCGAGACCCCGGTTCACCGAGTGACGCTGAGCGCGTTCGAGATCGACATCATCACCGTCACCAACGAGGCGTTCGGCGTCTTCGTCGCCGACACCGGGCACATCACCGACGCGCAACGATTCGGCTCGTCGGCGGTGTTCGCCGGGCACGTGTCGGGGGAGGCCGGTGTCCGGATCGCCGGCACCCCCTGGTGGATCGACGTCCCCGGCGCCACCTGGGATCACCCGTTCGGACCCGGCAGCGACCTCGCCGGTCGTGCCGATCACCCGGTGGTGCATGTCTCCCATCGGGATGCGCTCGCGTACTGCGCGTGGGCCGGACGTGCACTGCCCACGGAGTCGCAGTGGGAGTACGCCGCGCGGGGTGGGATCGATGGCGCCCGGTTTCCGTGGGGAGACGAGCACCCGACGCCAGATGATCCGCAGTGCAACATCTTTCCGGGAGAGTTCCCCGACGATCCCGTCGGCCCGGTCGGGACGATGCCCGTCACGTCGTTCGCGCCCAACGGATTCGGCCTGTACCAGATGGCCGGTAACGTCTGGGAATGGTGCGCCGATCGGTTCAGTGCGCGGGCCTATCGAACGGCGCCGGCCGACGATCCGATCGGCTCCGAACGCGGACGGTCCCGCGTCCTGCGCGGCGGCAGTCACCTCTGCCACGACTCCTACTGCTACCGCTATCGGGTGGCGGCACGCTCACACAACACTCCCGAAACATCCACGGGCAACATCGGTTTCCGTACCGTCGGCCTCACCTAGCCCGTCGAGTGGGCGCCGTTTCGCGTCGAGTGTGCGCCCATCCACGTCGAGTGTGCGCACTTTCCCCTCGAGTGGGCGCCGCGGTATTCGACTGTGCCGCAATGGGAATCCGATTCGCTCAGCCCCGGTACCCCAGCATCGTCTTGCCATACCAATCGCCGATCTCCTTCAGACCAGGCGGCACCGCCCACAGTGAACTCGAGATCGGGGAGATGTACTCGTTCAGCGCATCCTGGGCGAGGTTGTTCTGGATTCGCGCGAACTGATCGTGTGCGTTCTTCTGGTAGGCCATGAAGAACAACCCCGCGGCGAGTGTTCCGGTGCGCGTGTCGATGCCGTCGGTGTAGTTGTAACCGCGACGCAGGATCTGGGCTCCGCCGTTGCTGTCCGGGTGGGCGAGACGAACGTGGGAGAAGCGGTCGATCTTCGTCTGGCCCGAACTGTCCTTGACCGCGAAGTTGAGGTCGGTGAACTCCTCACCGCCCGACAGTGGCGCACCGGAATCCTTGATACGACCGAAGATCCGCTCCTGGTCGGAGATGTCATCGGAGTCCCACGCCTCGATGTGCATCCGGATCTTGCGGGTGACGAGGTAGCTGCCGCCGGTCATCCAGGCCTGATCGGTCTCGTCGCCCACCCACACCCACTGGTCGGCGACGGCCGGTTCCTCGGCCTTGATGTTGGCGGTACCGTCCTTGAATCCCAACAGGTTTCGGGGTGTGACCTGGGATGTGGTGGTGGCCGACGCGCGGCCGAAACCCTCCTGCAGCCAACGCAGCGTGACCACGTTGCGGCCGATCCGCGCGAGATTGCGCACGGCGTGGAAGGCGACCTGCGGATCCTCCGAGCACGCCTGGATGCAGATGTCACCACCGCTGATCGTGGGGTCGATGGTGGTGTCGACGGCCAACTGCCCCAACGGTTTCAGGGCGGCCGGCATTTTCGATTGCAGGCCGAGTCGGTCATCGAACAGGGTCGGCCCGAAGCCGACGGTCACCGTCAGCAGGTTCGGTCCGAGGTCGAAGGCCTCGCCGGTGTCGGCGGGCGGCGACTGGGGTCGGGATTCAACCGGCCCGACCGGTTTGCCCTCGACGAGCAGACTGGCCGCCGCCGCCCACCGCGCCAGCATCACCTCGAGGGTGTCGACGGTGACGGTGTCCTTCAGGTCGAAAGCCGCGAACACCAACGAATTCTGTTGACGGGTGATGATTCCGGCCTGATGCGGACCGTAGAACGGTACCGACTGGTCGGCGGTGTCCACCGAATCGTCGGCGGTCAGCGCATAGGTGATCCCGGCGCCGGCGGCCCCGCCGACCGCCAGGCCCGCACCCGCGATCCCCGCGCCGGTGAGGAAGCCGCGACGGTTCACACCGCGACGGCTCTCCCCGGTGCGTGGTTCGGCGGGCGTGGGCTCTGGCGTGTCGGCGGTACTCATCAGCTGGCAGCGGCGATCTTGCCACCGGCCTGCGCCAGCGGATCCTTGACGGCGATGATGGCCGCGGCCATTTCCCGCTTCTGCTCCTCGGTCACCTGGTCGAACGGCTTGAATCCGCCGGGCGCGTTGGGGTCACGGAAGGAGTCGACGAGGTCGTCGACCTTGTCGAAGGCCTGCTGGATGGTCGTCGTCAACTGCGGATCGATCTGGTTGAGAGCCGGTTTGACGATGGCGAAGGCCTGCTGACTGCCCTCGATGTTGGCCTGCATGTCGACGAAGTCGATGTGGCTGTACGCCTCTTCCTCGCCGGTCAGCTTGGTGGTCGACACCTCGTCGAGCAGATCGCCGGCACCGTTGATGATGTCGGCGGGCTTGACCTCGAAGCTCGGCTCGTTGACCAGTCGCTGCAGATCCTTGACGTTGGTCAGCAGCGTCTGGGACACCGGCGCCATGCCGTCGAGGTTGCCGGCCTCCCACAGCTGCTTCTCGATGACGTGGAAGCCCTCCCACGTGTCTCCGGGACCGACGGCGTCCGGACGTGCGTCGATGGCCACGTCGAGGTTGACGGCGTTGTCGGTGGAGCAGTCGGCGGCACCGTTGGCGCAGAAGGTGCCGGCGATCGGCTCGATGCGTTCGTAGTACGGTCGCGCCTTGATGTAGGCATCCTTGGCGGCGTTGACATCTCCGGCCTGCACCGCGGTGTTGAGTGCCTCGGTGGCGGTGACCAGACTGTTCACCTGGGTGATGACGTACTGCTTGTATTCGGCGGCGGCAGCGTTGAGCTGATCGGCGACGGTACCGGATGCCTGCGCCGCCTGACCGGTCACCGTGAAGGTGGTCTTCTCCGTGGTCGCACCGGGGCAGTAGATCTCGTAGGTGCCGCCATCGAGCTTGTGGGAGAACGACGTTGCGGCCATTCCGGGTGCGATGTTCTCGCGTTCGGCGAGGATCCTGCCGTCCTGGAGGAGTTCGACCTCGCTGACGGCGGCGGCGTTGGTGTTCTTGATCTCGAAGGTGATCGGGCCGGCCTCGACCTTGTCCGGAGTCACCGTGCAGCCGTCGTTGGTCATCTCGACCGTGACGGTCTTGGCCTCGCTCGACGAATCGTCGTCGCTGCTGCTGCAGGCGGCGACGCCGGCGAGGGCCACCACAGACGCTCCTGTGGCGACGAGTCGCATTGCCTTCATCGGGTGTGCTCCTTTTCCTCCAACGGCGCCACGGTAGCGGCCGGGTCTTGGGTTCTTCGTCTGCCGACGAACAGTAGGGCGGCTGCCACCAGCGCGAGGACGGCGGCGATGACGGTGAGTGTCAACGGGATTCGCACGCCTTGCGATTGGTGATCGAGGCGCTGCGCGTGAGCGCTGCCGAGGGCGGTGAGTTCGACGGCGGTGGGCTCATGACTCACGGTGACGGTCCCGACCTTGCCCAAAACCGTTGCGGCGCCGTGCTCCGGGGTGGCCGTGGCGGTGATCGCATAGGTCACCTGGGCGGCCAGCGGTCGATGGAAGTACGGGTCCACCGAGACGGTCACGCTCGCGGTCACCGCGTACACGACCGGAGCGGACGTACCGAATTTCTGCGTGTCGAGGCCGACCGGGATGCGGCCGTTGTTGGCGGCGATGACCTGGGCAAGGGTCACGGTGGGGGGCGCACCGGTCACCAGGGTGTCGATCGGGATGTCGGGGCTGATCACCTGGGTGTAGCCCGGTGCGGTCACGGTGCCGAATGTCGTCGGGGCGATCGCAGTGAGTCGGGGCATCGGCGTGGTCACATCATCGGACTGCAGGGAACCGGTGGCCGACTCGGCGGTGACGTCGTCGACGCCGACCGAGACACCATCGGGTGTCCGCATCGTGGTGCCGGCGAGGATTCCGCTGGTGGTGGGCGCCTGGGTGACGGACATGGCCAATGTGGCCGACGGCAACGACGGCGTGGCGGGCGCGGTCAGGAACACGACCAGCGCCGCGACGGCGGCAAGCGCAGCGAAAGCGGCCGATACCAGGCCGACCCGACGATGAGGGAACGGTTTTCCGGCCGGCCACAACACGATCGCACCGACGATCGCCACGTAGAGCACCCAGCCGACGACCTCGATCAGCACCGGCTTGGGTTGCAACCCGAGCACACCGGTCAGCAGCGACGACTGCACCGAACCCGGCCGTACCAGCCAACTCAGATCGAGGACCTGCTGCTGGCCGGCGTCGAGCCAGCCGGCCTCGTGCGCGGTGTGCAGGGCCGTCATCACCAGGCCGGCCGCGACCAGGACGAGCAGTAGGCCGGTGACCTTGAAGAAGCGTGCCAGGTTGATCCGGACGCCACCGCGGTAGATGCCGTAGCCGAGCGCGATGGCGATCCCGATGCCGATGATGGCGCCCGCCGCCGAGGGCACCGCGTTCCCGCTGGCGTTGAAAGCGGCGACCAAAAAGACGGCGGTTTCCAGCCCTTCCCGCAACACCGCGAGAAACGCCATCAGCACGAACGCCGTCGCCGAACCATCGGCCATCGCGTCGGAGGCGGCAGACTCCAAGTCTCCCTTGAGGTCTCGTGAATGCTCACGCATCCACACGATCATGTAGGTGACCATCGCGACGGCGATCACCCCGATGACGGTCTCCAGTGCCTCCTGCTGGCGTTGGGGGAGATCGCGGGAGAGGACTTCGAGGCCGATGGCCACGGCGACGCAGATGGTGACGGCCACGCCGACGCCCACCCACATCCAGCGCAGGGCGTCGGTGCGGTTCTGCCGGCGCAGGAACGCCGCGATGATGCCGACGATGAGGGCGGCCTCCAGGCCCTCGCGGAGTCCGATGATCAGTGTTGCGAGCACGGCCACCCCATCCGGGTCGGGCCGGAAATGCCGGATTTTCCGGAGCCTGGCCGGGATACCGGATCACGGGTGACGGCCGTGACCAATGTGGGCGTGGCGCCCGACGTCGGCTCCATGTTCTGACTTTCGGTTATCGCTCGGCCGCGACGGAGGTCCGTCGTTTGGTGAGGCTAACCGATGACAGTAGCGCCTCGGATGGGGAACCGGAACGGTGTGGTCGGAGTTGAGAGTTAAGTCGGGACCATCGGCCCCACGGCGACGCCGCGATGTGGCGATCCGGTGCCCGATGTGTCACCCTGATTCGTTTGTTTGTCCAGGCTGTGAAGTCCACAGGTGTGAGTAGCGGTGAGGTTGCAGTGATGTACGGGGGTAGGGGAGTGCGCAGACGTACCGAGGTGGCGGCATCGGCGGTGCTCGCGGTCATCGGTTCGCTGACGTTGACCAGTTGCCTGGATCTGCCGTCGCTGAACCGACCCGACATCCCCGACGGCATCCCGCCGGCGATGGGCACCCCGCAGCCCTACATCGATATCGACGCCCCCGGACGCACCGCGGCGGAGATGGTGCAGTGGGCGACGCCGATCTCCGAGGCGACCGGTATCCCACTGGTGTCGCTGGAGGCCTACGGCAACGCGGCCGAGATCCAACGGCAGCAACATCCCGAGTGCGGCATCGGGTGGACGACGCTGGCCGGCATCGGTGGGGTGGAGAGCAAACACGGCACCTACCGGGGCGCGCGCATCGCGGCCAATGGCGACACCTCACCACCCATCCGTGGGGTGCCGCTGGACGGTACGCGCGGCAACCTGGAGATCCCCGACACCGATCAGGGGCGACTCGACGGCGACTCGACGCATGACCGGGCGATGGGTCCGTTCCAGTTCATCCCCGAGACCTGGACCCGTTACGGCGTCGACGCCAACGGCGACGGGAAGGTCGACCCCGACAACATCGACGACGCGGCGTTGTCGGCGGCACGGTATCTCTGCGTGTCCTCCGGCGGTGACATGACCACCGCGGCCGGATGGGAGAAAGCGGTGATGGTCTACAACAATTCGATGGCCTACGTCATCAATGTCCGCGACCACGCCAACGCGTATTCGGTGAACGTCCGATACTGAGTCCCCTCCTCGCCGGAAGAATCGGCGCACATGTTCTAGGCTTTGACGCGTACCCGTCGGCGTCCCAAGATGTCGCCGACCCGTTCATCGAAGGGGCTACACCGTGGCAATCATCGAACAGGTTGGCGCACGCGAGATTCTCGATTCGCGAGGCAACCCGACCGTCGAGGTCGAGGTCGTTCTCGACGATGGAACCTTCACTCGTGCCGCCGTGCCGTCGGGTGCCTCGACGGGTGAACACGAGGCCGTCGAGTTGCGTGACGGTGGCGAGCGCTACAACGGCAAGGGCGTCACCAAGGCCGTCGAAGGTGTCCTCGGTGAGCTGGCCCCGGCCGTGATCGGTATCGACGCCGAGGAGCAGCGTCTGGTCGATCAGGCGCTCCTGGACTGCGACGGCACCCCCGACAAGAGCCGCATCGGCGCCAACGCCATCCTCGGTGTCTCCCTGGCCGTGGCCAAGGGTGCCGCCGAATCGGCGGGCCTGCCGCTGTTCCGCTACGTCGGCGGACCCAACGCGCACATCCTCCCGGTGCCCTGCATGAACATCATCAACGGTGGTGAGCACGCCGACAATGGCATCGACTTCCAGGAATTCATGATCTGCCCGGTCGGCGCACCCACCTTCAAGGAAGCCCTGCGGGCCGGCGCCGAGGTTTACCACGCGCTCAAGTCGGTGCTGCACAAGCAGGGACTGGCCACCGCGCTCGGCGACGAGGGTGGATTCGCTCCCGACCTGGCCAACACCGACGCCGCGATCTCGGTGATCGGCGAGGCCGTCGGCAAGGCCGGCTACAACTTCGGTAAGGACATCGTGATCGCGCTCGACGCGGCCGCCACCGAGTTCTTCTCCGACGGCGTCTACAAGCTCGAGGGCAAGGACTACTCGTCCGACGAGATGGTGCCGTACTACGAGAAGCTGGTCGCCGACTTCCCGATCGTGTCGATCGAGGACGGGCTGGCCGAGGATGACTGGGACGGCTGGGCCAAGCTCACCGAGGCCATCGGCGACAAGGTGCAGCTGGTCGGTGACGACCTGTTCGTCACCAACCCGGAGCGCCTCGAGGAGGGCATCTCCAAGGGCATCGCCAACGCGCTGCTGGTGAAGGTGAACCAGATCGGCACCCTCACCGAGACGCTGGACGCGGTCGCCCTGGCCCACAACAACAGCTACAAGACGATGATGAGCCACCGGTCCGGTGAGACCGAGGACACCACCATCGCCGATCTCGCCGTGGCGTGTGCCAGCGGTCAGATCAAGACCGGTGCCCCGGCCCGCAGTGAGCGCGTCGCCAAGTACAACCAGCTGCTGCGCATCGAGGAAGGCCTCGGCGACGCGGCACGCTACGCCGGGGACCTCGCCTTCCCCCGGTTCTCGTTTGGTTCGTGATTAGCTAGGGCCCATGGCACAGGGCTATGGGCGTTCCCGCGACGATCGGCGTCGGCGGGCGAACGGATCCGTTCGGGATTCGCGTTCCACGGAACGAGCCCGCCGCGCCCGCCGCTCGTCGACGTCGCGTCGTCCGGTTTCGGTGATCGAGACCGGCGAGCAGGAGATCCACTCCGATGACGTGGAGATCGTCGACGAGATCACCGAGGAGCGGCCGCGGCCGAGTCGTCTTCCCCGACGTCGGCCCCCCGTCACGCAGACGATCGCCGGACGGGTCCGGCGGATGGATGCGAAGCGGGCGGTGGTTCTGGCGCTGGTTCTCGGTGTCGTGATCGTGGCGTTGGCACCGTCGCTGCGCAACTACTATGCGGGCCGCACCGAGTACAACCAGATCGTCGAATCCAACGCCCAACTGCGTGAACAAGAGGCCTACTACCAGCAGAAGGTGAACGAGCAGGGCGACCCGGCGTACGTCGAGGCGCAGGCCAGGGCGCGTCTGCAGTTCGTGCGCCCCGGCGAGACCCCATTGGTGATGATGTACCCCGGCGATGCGGAGCGGCAGGCGCAACAGCAGGCCGCCGAGCAGCACGCCCGCAACCCCTGGTACGGCAATCTGTGGGAGTCGGTGTCGACGCCGCCCGACGACGACCGGTGAGCGACGCCTCGCCGGGCCGGTAGGGTTATCCACTCGTGAGCATCTCTGACGACGATCTGGCGATCGTGACCGCGCAGCTGGGACGTGAACCGCGCGGAGTGATCGAGGTCAGCTACCGCACCCCCGATGGGCAGCCGGCGGTCATCAAGACGCGACCGCGTCTGCCCGACGGCACGCCGTTTCCGACCCTGTACTACCTGACCGATCCACGGCTGACCGCCGAAGCGAGCCGGCAGGAGTCGGCCGGGGTCATGAAGGAGATGACCGCACGGCTGTCCACGGATCCGCAGCTGGCCGCCGCCTATCGCCGAGCGCACGAGTCCTACCTCGCCGAACGTGACGAGATCGACTCTCTCGGAACAGATTTCACCGGCGGAGGGATGCCTGACCGGGTCAAGTGCCTGCACGTGCTCATTGCCCACTCCCTTGCGAAGGGGCCGGGGGTCAACCCGCTCGGTGACGAATCCGTTGCGCTGGCAGCCGATTCCGGTCTCCGCGGTAGCGTGATTCCGGCGGACTGGCCGCCGTACACCGCACCGGCCGAGAGTGACCCGTCATGACCGTCGTCGGCGCTGTCGACTGCGGCACCAACTCCATCCGCCTGCTGATCGCGCGTCCGGCCGAGGACGGCCGACTCGTCGACATCCGCCGCGAGATGCGGGTCGTCCGACTCGGGCAGGGCGTCGACGCCACCGGCATGTTCGCCGACGAGGCGCTCGAGCGGACGCGGGCGGCTCTGTCTGATTACGTCGACGCGATGGTGGCCGCCGGCGTCGAACGCGTCCGGATGGTGGCGACCTCGGCCACCCGGGACGCGTCGAACCGCGACGACTTCTTCGCGATGACGGCGCAGTTGCTCGGTGCCGTGGTGCCCGGCGCCGTCGCCGAGGTGATCTCCGGAGACGAGGAGGCGCACCTCTCGTTTCGAGGTGCGGTGAGCGAACTCGATTCGGCCCGTGGGCCGTTCGTCGTCACCGATCTGGGCGGAGGTTCCACCGAGGTGGTCGTCGGCGACGGGCATGGGGTGATCGCCGGGTACTCGGCGAACATCGGATGTGTCCGCGTCACCGAACGCGCGTTGCCATCGGACCCGCCGACGGCCGGCGAGGTCGCTGCCGCCGAGGAGTTCATCCGGGAGCGGCTGGCACCGGCATTCGCGGCGGTGCCCGTCGAGCGCGCCCACACCTGGGTCGGCGTCGCCGGCACTCTGACCACCCTCGCGGCCCTGCACCTCGGCTTGACCGAATACGACTCCGACGTGATTCACCTGTCGAGCGTGCCGCTCGACGACCTCGACGCGGTCTGCCGTCGACTGGTGGCGATGACACGAGCCGAACGCGCCGCACTGGGGCCCATGCATCCCGGTCGCGTCGACGTGATCGGCGGCGGTTCGCTGGTGACCATGGAGTTGGCGCGGCAACTCGCCGAGCGAGCCGGGATCACCCAACTCGTCGTCAGCGAACACGATATCCTCGACGGGATCGCTTTGGGGTTGCTCGACTGACGGTCTGTCGCTGGTCGAGCTCCGGGTGCCCGCTGGTCGAGCGGCGGCTGGTGGGTCCGAAAACCCTACCGGGCCAACATCCTTCACCGGACGCGGTCGAACCGGCAGCGCTCAACCCAGTGCAGCGCCGACACTCAGCCGCGACTCACGACACCGGAGCGCTCGGCGTCCGCAAAGAGATGTTGTTGCAGGCCTCGCAAACGTCCTCGGGAATCACCCCGCGACGCTGGAGGAAACTGAAGATGGTGCAGCCCAGGCAGAATCCGAGTGCGAACTCGAGTGTCGCGGCGACGATCAGGACACCGACGACGATCTGCGCGGCGAGACCGAACCCGAGCAGGCTGAGTACCAGCGCCGTGGTGCTGACGGCCAAACCGATGCCCTGCGCGAACCGCTTCGGTGGACCCGGGACCAACTTCGTCTTGCGCCAGACCTTCGGCGCGATCACCCGTACCGACAGCTGGCCGAACGGCGACAGCTTGGGTCCCGACAGCACCCGAAGCAGGAATCCGACCGCCAGCACCGCGTAGAGCGCCCAGTGGTTGACGACGATCGTCACGACGGCCAGCGCCACCACCAGTCCCGCCGTCGAACGGGCTGCGTAATCATTGACCGGATTGGGGAAGGTGAACACCGACGGCGCCGACACACTGACCTCCTGGCTCAAACTGCGTAACGGAACCAAGCTACGTGTGTACGCCAGTGGCACCAAATCTTTGACTCAGTGTGCGTGAAACCCCGAAAGAGCAGGGTAAACGGGGTGAACAGGTGCCTCAGTCGTCGGTGGGGGCCACCGGAGCCTCCATCATCCCCTCGAGAGTCGCAGACTCCCCACCGTCCGGGGAACCCAGGCTGTCGGTGTCGGAATCGAGATCCTCGACATCCTGCGGCACCACCGGGGCCTCGATCGACGCCTCGAGATTGGGCACCTCGATATCGGCCTCGATCGCACCAATGTCGGTCTCGGCGGGTTCCGCATCCAGAAGGTCATCGACCACGTCGTCCACCAGATCGGCGTCAAGGATGCGCGCCTCATCGGCCTTCGCCTTCTGCGCCGCCTCCCGCATCTCGAACCCATCGGTGATGATCTCGCCGATCTCCCGCGCGACATCCGCCACCGCGGACGTGATGATCGTGGCGATCTGACCCACATGAGTAGCAGTCGACTCGACGAGTTCCTGGACCAGATCCTTATTGCGTTCAATGCGATCGACCATGAGTTGTCAGTCTCCTTGTCCCCGGAAACCGCGACGACGAACGTCCACGCGGCAGTCGCCGCTGAGGATACTCGTGTTTGTTGGCGCCGGCTCCGCCGTCGCGTGCCCGGCGGGCCGGCAGCACCGCGTCTTCCTCCTCATCGCATTGTCCTCATCGCATCGTCGCTTCGCTCCTCGCTCCTCGTCGTGCAGACGCACCGCGCCCGCCGGGCGTTGGCTGGTTGGCACAGGCTCCGGCGGGCGTGGTGAGTGGCTCTCAGGCTGCGCCGGCCGGCTTCTCCCGCTCGACGACGACGTTCAGGTCATTGTCGTCGCGGGTCATGAAGTTCGGCAGCGACAGCTTGGCGATCTTCATCCACGTCGAGCCGAGCTGACGCCGCAGCGAACCGGTGTTGTACGGCAGCCCGTGGCGTTCGCACACCTCGCGGACCTCGGCGGCCATCTCGGGGTAGCGGCTGGCCGGAATGTCCGGGAACAGGTGATGCTCGATCTGGTGCGACAGGTTGCCGCTCATGATGTGGAACAGTTCACCACCCTCGATGTTGGCCGAGCCGAGCATCTGTCGCAGGTACCACTGGCCACGGGTCTCGTTCTGGCATTCCTCGGAGGTGAACGTCTGCGCCCCGGTGGGGAAGTGGCCGCAGAAGATGATCGAGTACGCCCACACATTGCGCACCAGGTTCGCGGTGGCGTTGCCCAGCAGGGTTGGGATGAACATCGGGCCCGACAGTGCCGGGAAGACCACATAGTCCTTGAGGACCTGCCGACTTGCCTTGCGCCACATGCCCTTCACCAGGCCCTTGACGTCGCTCCACTTGCGCTTGCCGGCCACGAGGTTCTCGGCCTCGAGATCGTGGAGCATGACACCCCACTCGAAGAGCAGCATCAGTGCCGTAGCGTACCCGAGATTGCCCAGATAGTACGGATTCCACTTCTGGTCTCGCGCCATCCGCAGGATGCCGTAGCCGATGTCACGATCCTCGCCGAGGATGTTGGTGAAGGTGTGATGCAGGTAGTTGTGGCTGTGCTTCCACTGATCGCCGGGACACACGTTGTCCCACTCGAATTCACGCGAATTGTAGGTGTCCTCCCGCATCCAGTCGTACTGGCCGTGCATCACGTTGTGGCCGATTTCCATGTTGTCGAGAATCTTCGACACCGACAACGCGGCCACCCCGGCGACCCACGCCGGCGGGAAGAAGCCCGCGAACAACAGTGCGCGCCCGGTGAATTCGAGGCCGCGCTGGGTGCGGATGATCTTGTAGAGGTACTCACGATCCTTGGTGCCCAGGTCGGCGACGACCCGGGCGCGGATCTCGTCGAGCTCACGGCCGAGTTGCTCGACCTGCTCGTAACTCAGGTGCACGGTGTTCCGGTCCTCCGACGGGGTCGGCGGAAGAACCTGCAAGGCGGGGAGATTCGGGGTGCTCTCGACGATCTCCGGGCTGGTGGGAACGATGTTGGTTGCCATGTCTAAACCTCGATTTCGACGTCGCCGACGGGTGCATTGATGCACAACTGGATCTGGGTGTCGGATTCGGTATCGGTCTCGCCGGTCAGCACATTGCGGGTGCATCCCGACTTCTTGATTGCGGTGCAGGAAAAGCAGATCCCCATGCGGCAGCCCGACTCCGGGGTCAATCCGGCAGATTCGGCCTGGTCGAGGATCGGGCGACCGTCGTTGGTCGCCGACGTGCCCGAACGGGCGAAGGTGAGTTCGCCGTGCACGGGCTCGTTGGGGTCGACGGCGATGGGTGCTGCGAGAGTGAACGCCTCGCTGTGCACACGTGCCGTCGGGTTGTGGGTGTCGTAGTACTCGAACACGGCGTCCATCAGTGCAGCCGGGCCGCAGACGAAGACGTCAGAACCGTCGTGTCCCGCGATGTCGTCGAGATGGGTGGCCGTGAAATGACCGGTGGCACCCTCATCGCCACCGCGGGTGTAGAAGATCCGCAGGTCGAGATTCGGGTGAACCGCGGCCAGGGCGGACAACTCCGCCCGGTAAGCGAGGTCGGCCGGGGTGCGCGCGTAGTGCACGAAGGTGATGGTGTCGCGATAGCCATTGGCCACGAGCGTACGCAGCATTGAGAGTGCAGGTGTAATGCCGCTGCCGCCGCTGATGAAGACCGGTGCCCCGACACCGTCGGCCGGTAGCCTGAAGTCGCCGGATGCCTGGGAGAGTCCGTAGACATCGCCGACGCGGGCGTGTGCTCGCAGGTGTCGCGAGACATAGCCGTCGTCATGAGCGGTGATGGTCAGTTCCACGGTGCCGTCCGGCCCGGCCGATGCGTTGGCGGGGGAGAAGCAGCGGGTCTGTCGAACACCATCGACTACCACGTTGAGCTGGACAAACTGTCCGGCCTCGTGGCCCTTCCACTGCCGCGTTGGCGTGAGGGTCAGCCGCACGGTGCGAGGGGTGGGATGCTCGACGCGGGTCACCCGGGCACGCAGGTCGCGCCAGGTGAGCATCGGGTCGACGAGTTCGAGATAGCGGTCGACCGGATGCGGCGACATGGTGGCCTCGACGATCGAGGAGAAGAGTTCGGGAAAGCGGATGCTCATGGGGCTGGCTCCGTTCGTCACACTCCGTTTGAGTGAACAGCTGTACTCCGAACATTCTGGCATGACCCGGGCCCCGCGCGTCAAGGGAAAACGACAACCCTGACCTCCCGTCTGGTCACAGGCGGCGCGGTGAGTGATTGACATCACTATCGCGGCTTGCGATAGTGGCGTGAGTTGAATTTGAGCTCAACTTCATCCTGGTCCCGCACAATCACAGGAGAGTGGTATGGCAGCAGATAGATCGGCAGAACGAGCACGCGTGGCGGCGCCGACGAGTTCCGATTCCCATGGCACGCGCGCCCACCGAAAACTCCTGACCGCCGGGCTCGTCGGCAGTTCGATCGAGTGGTACGACTTCTTCCTCTACGGCACCGCGGCCGCGTTGGTGTTCCCGCACATCTTCTTTCCCGGTTCGTCGCCGTTCGTGGCAACACTGTTGTCCTTCAGCACGTTCTGGGCCGGATTCGTTGCACGGCCCATCGGCGGTCTGATCGCGGGTCACTACGGCGACAAGTACGGTCGCAAACCGGCGGTGGTCGTCTCCCTGTTCGTGATGGGGGCGTGCACCTTCCTCATCGGCTGTCTGCCCACGGCCGGGGCGATCGGCGTGGCCGCCCCGATCCTGCTGGTGCTGTTGCGATTCGCGCAGGGACTGGCGTGCGGCGGCCAGTGGGGCGGCATCGTGCTGTTGCTCACCGAGTCGGCGAGTCCCAAACGTCGTGGATTCTCCGGGACATTCGGCCAGATGGGCGTCAGTTTCGGTGTGCTGCTGGGCAATCTGATCTTCGTCGGAACCAGCTCGGCGGTGTCCAACGAGGCGTTCCTGTCCTGGGGTTGGCGGATACCGTTCCTGCTGTCGGCGGTGCTGTTCCCGGTGGTCTATTTCATCCAGACCCGCGTCGAGGACTCACCGGAGTTCAAGGAGCTCGAGCGGCAGGTCGCTGCCGGCAAAGAGGTCGTACCCCAGGCGCCACTGCTGGAGGCGATCAGGGGGAGCTGGCGCACCATCCTGCTCGGCTGCGGTCTCCTCGCCGCCACCAACGCCCTGTTCTACATCTCGATCGCCGGTGTGTTGAGCTACGCCACTGCCGCGCTGGACATGAACCGCAACCAACTGCTCACCATGTCGATGCTCAGCTGCCTGATCTCGGTGCCGGTCGTGGCGTGGTCCGGCTGGATGTCGGACCGCATCGGCCGCCGGCCCTTGATCATGGTGGGCGCGGTCGGCATCGTCGCCTGGGCCTTCCCGTACTTCTGGCTCGTCAACACCGCCAACCTCGCCGCGTTCTTCGTGGCGGTCACCGTCGGATCGATCTTCCAGTCGATGACCTACGGACCGATCGCCGCGTTCATGGGAGAGTTGTTCGCCCCGAACGTTCGGTACTCGGGAGCGTCGCTGGCCTACCAGCTCGCCGCCATCACGATCAGCGGTGGCACGCCGTTCATCATGACCGCACTGATCGAGGAGACCGGCACCACGACGCTGGTCGCCGGGTTCGTGGCGCTGATGGGTGTGATCACCTTCGCCTCGGCATGGCGTCTGCGTGAAACCAATCCGGCGTCGGTCCTCAGCGACCCGCGGGCACTCCCGGGACTGGCGCGCGCGGTCTGAGACACGCACGGGCTCCGACGTCCACCGGGTGACCGGTGGACGTCGCGGTGTGTGCCACATGCGGAACCCGCCGTCGACGACCGGGCGGGCTGCGCGAGGATGATCTGACAGCACGAGCGAGGGAGCGTGACATGACGGTTGCGACGCCGGCGACGGTGTTCGTCGCCAATCGGGGCGAGATCGCCTTGCGGATCATTCGCACGGCCAGGGAACTGGGATACGTCACCGTCGCCGTCTACGCAGCAGACGACGCCGACGCCCCACACGTATCCGCGGCGTCGATCGCGATGGGCCTGCCCGGTGTCGGTGCATCGGCCTACCTGAACATCACGGCGATGGTGGCGTCGGCCGTGAACGCCGGCGCGACACTCATCCACCCGGGCTACGGATTCCTCAGTGAGTCCGCCGAATTCGCGCGTGCCTGTGTCGAGGCCGGACTGAACTTCGTCGGCCCGGACGCCGAGATACTCGAGTTGTTCGGAGACAAGGCGGCCGCCCGCTCGGCGGCAGTCGCCGCAGGCGTGCCGGTTCTCGAGGCCACCGGCGGCGGAATCGACGAGGCCACCGCGCAACGGTTTCTGCTCGCTCATCCGGCCGGAATCATGCTCAAGGCGATCGCCGGCGGCGGTGGCCGCGGAACGCGACCGGTGACCGACCCCGCCGATCTCGGTGAGGCATTCCGGGTGTGCACTTCCGAGGCGGAGATGGGCTTCGGCGACGGATCGTTGTTCGCCGAGGAACTACTCCGCGGAGCACGCCACATCGAGGTGCAGGTGGTCGCTGCGCGCGACGACGCCGGGGTGGCACACGCTCTGGCGATCGGCGACCGCGACTGCAGCGTGCAGCGGCGCCGGCAGAAGCTCGTGGAGATCGCTCCGGCACCGGGTCTTGACGCGGACGTGCGGTCCGCGTTGCATCGGTCGGCGGTGACCCTGTGCGCTCAGAATGGGTATCGCGGATTGGCCACCGTCGAATTCCTGGTCACCGGTGATACGTTCGTCTTCCTGGAGGTCAACCCACGAATTCAGGTGGAGCACACCATCACCGAAGAGGTGACCGGAATCGACCTCGTGGAGGTGGGGCTGCGGGTCGCCGAGGGGTGTGCTCTCGACGAATTGGGGTTGCCCGCCGGTGTGACCGCGGTGGGCGATCAGGTGTCGGGGACGGTGGCATCAAGCCACGGAATCGCGATCCAGGCTCGCATCAATACCGAGACCATCGGACCCGATGCGGCCACCACCCCCGATTCCGGTGCGTTGACGGTGTTCTCGCCACCGACCGGCCCCGGGATCCGCGTCGATACCTATGGCCGTCCCGGTTTGGTGATCAGCCCACGCTACGACTCGTTGCTGGCCAAGGTGATCGGCCACGTACGTCACGACGATTTCGCCGCAGCCGTCCGCAAAGTCGACGCCGCGTTGGCGGACTTTGCCATCGACGGTGTCTCGACCACGATTGCGGTGCTGCGTGCGGTGTTGGCAGACAAGGAGTTCGGCGCGGGTGCTGTCGGCACCGACTACCTCGAGCGTCGAATCGCAGACTTGGTACCGGAGGAGTCGCTCGCCGATGGTCCATCGGTGTGTCGGGACCAGGTGCAGGTCGGGGCGGACGAGCAGGTACTGACCGCGCCGATGGCCGGAGTGGTGGTCGATCTGCCGACCGTCGGCACCGTCATTCCCGCGCATGCGCCGATCGTGGTCCTCGAAGCGATGAAGATGGAACACGTTGTGTCGCTGCCCCATTCGGTTGAAATTCGACGGGTGCTGGGCGTCCCTCACCGGGCGGTACCTGTTGGTGAGTCATTGGTGATCCTGGCCGGCGTTGATGGGGCCGTCGCGGTCGATGTCGATGTGATCGATCCCGACGAGGTCCGCGAGGATCTCGCCGAGATCCTTCGACGACACGATGTCACCCGGGACGACGCTCGTCCCGAGGCGGTGGCTAAGCGACATGCCCAGGGGCGTCGCACGGCGCGTGAGAACATTTCCGATCTGGTCGACGAGGGAAGTTTCACCGAGTACGGTGCGTTGGCGTTGGCCGCCCAGCGCACCCGTCGCAGTGAAGAGGACCTGGTCGCCAACACACCGGCCGACGGCCTCGTGGGCGGTGTGGCCACGATAGGTGCCGATCAGGTGGGTGCGGCGACCGCGGAGGCGGTGGTGATCTCGTATGACTACACCGTCCTCGCCGGTACCCAGGGGATGCGCAATCACGCCAAGACCGACCGTCTACTCGAGATCGCCAGGCGCAAGCGGATTCCGTTGGTGCTTTTCGCCGAAGGTGGTGGCGGTCGTCCCGGCGATACCGATGCGCTCGGCGCCGCGGGACTGGAACTCGATACCTTCCGCTCGATGGCCGGATTGCGCGGCGTCGTTCCCACCGTGGCCATCGTGTCGGGGCGATGTTTCGCCGGGAACGCCGCTCTGGCCGGTGCGTGTGATGTTCTCATCGCCACCCGCGACGCCAACATCGGCATGGGCGGGCCGGCGATGGTCGAGGGTGGCGGACTCGGTGTGTTCCGGCCCGAGGAGATCGGACCCGTCGATGTGCAATCGCGAAACGGAGTGGTCCACGTCGCGGCGCGCGACGAGGCCGACGCCGTCGCCATTGCACGACGATACCTCTCGTATTTCCAAGGGGATCGTGACGAATGGGAGGCACCCGATGTACGCCTGGCCCGACATGTGGTCCCGGAGAATCGGTTACGCGCCTACGCTATCCGATCCGCCATCGATGCGGTGGCCGACGTCGGATCGGTACTCGAGTTGCGGCGTGACTACGGCGTCGGCATGGTCACCGCACTGATCCGGGTCGAGGGTGTGGCCTACGGTGTCCTTGCAAACTCCAATGCGCACCTGGGTGGTGCGATCGATGCCGAGGCCGCGGATAAGGCCACCGAGTTCCTCGGGCTCTGCGAGGCGCACCGACTTCCTGTTGTGACACTCTGCGACACACCGGGTTTCATGGTCGGTCCCGAATCCGAGAAGGACGCCACGGTGCGCCGGTTCGGGCGCATGTTCATTGCCGGGGCGCGACTGACGGTCCCGTTCGGCATGATCATTCTCCGCAAGGGCTACGGTCTCGGCGCGATGGCCATGGCCGGCGGCTCGTTCCACGCACCCGAGTTCACGGTGGCGTGGCCGACGGGTGAGATCGGCGCCATGGGTTTGGAAGGCTCGGTGCGGCTGGGATTTCGGAAGGAACTCGAAGCGGTGACCGATCCTGGCGAGCGTGCTGCGCTCTTCGACGAGCTCCTCGCCGGGGCGTACGCACATGGTAAGGCGCTGCAGTCGGCCACCACCTTCGAACTCGACGACGTCATCGATCCGGCGACCTCACGTGAGTGGATTCGACAACTGGCGAGATCACGGAACCGCCACTGACCTGAGGTTGACGGGGGTGCGGCCGCACATCCTGTCGCTGGTCCAGCCCATCTGCTGGTCGAGCCGCCCGTCCCGTTGGTCGTGTCGTGGATGGTGATCCGCGTACGCGACGCATGATCCAGCCCGGCAGTGGTGTCGGGGTCGTCGGGATCGTCGGTGATCGCAACACCGTCTCCGTCGAAGACGACCAGTTCGATCTCCCCGGTATCGGTGACACCAGATACCTCTGAGCGCTCGCCGCCCACGGCGTCGGGACCATCCCGCTGATCGAGCGGTCGAGGCTTGACGGGATCGGATTGGGCAGCGCCTGAATCGTATTCGTCGACGCCTGGTCGGTTCGGTCGGTGACCCGCCCTCGTGGTCGCACTCGCTGTCAGCGTCCGAACTTGCCGAGTCGTCGATGTCGGCGGCGTCGGCTACGGGCGTCGTTTCGGCGGAGCTCAACGCGGCGGTTGGCGCTCTGCCCGGCTCGACCGGCGGTCTAGTGTCTCGGCCGACGGGTGGGACACGCGACGGGCGCGGGTGTGCCTGAACGCGGGCGGGGAGAGTGATCGGGACTCAGCCGGCGGATGAGTGCGCGACCGGCCGGCGAAGTGTGGTTCGGTCGATCTGTCGTTTGAGGATCTTGCCGGTGGAGCCCTTGGGTAGGGCGTCGGTGAACGCGACGATTCGCGGAATCTTGTACGCGGAGAGTCGCTCCCGGCACCACGCGGTGATCTCTTCGCCGGTGACGGCCGCGTCGGGTCGAAGGGCCACGACTGCTGCCACTTCCTCGCCGTAGTGATCGTCGGCGATCCCGATGACGGCCGCCTCCACAACGTCCGGGTGCGCGTACAGCACTTCTTCGACCTCGCCGGGATACACGTTGTACCCGCCCCGGATGATGAGATCTTTGACGCGGTCGACGATCCGGAGATCGCCGTCGTCGTCGAACGCGCCGAGATCGCCGGTCCGGAACCAGCCGTCCGGTGACAGAACGGCCGCGGTGGCTTCGGGCATCTGCCAATAGCCCTTCATCACCGTGTCGCCCTGGATGAACACCTCGCCGACAATGCCGTTCGCGCAGCGATTTCCATCGCTGTCGCGGATTTCAATCGCGGTACGTGGCGCCACCGCTCCGGTGGATCCGATCTTTGCGCCGCGATCGATGTCGTTGAACGTCGCCATCGCCGTCGTCTCGGTCAAGCCGTATCCCTCGAGGAGGGTGCAGTCGAATCGCTTCTCAAACGCCGTCGCGATGTCGCCGGGCAATGATGCGCCGCCCGACACCGCCACCCGCAACTGTGCGAAGTCGGCGGCGGAGTCGTCGGGGACGTTGTGCAGCATGGCATTCCACATGGTGGGTACACCACACATGATGGTGAGACGGTCGCGACGCAGCATCTCGAGCATTCCGTCGGGAGTGAACCGCGGCAGGAGTGAGATCGCTGCGCCCGAGGTGAAACCGGCCATCATCACCGAGGCCTGGCCGAACACGTGGAACAGTGGCAGGCCGGTGCCGATGCGGTCATCGGCGGTACCGCGACTCAAGGACGCCGCGATCTGGCCCGCCGCAAGGAGATTGCCCACGGTCAATTCCGCGCCCTTGGGCTTCCCGGTGGTGCCCGAGGTGTACAGGATCGCCGCGGTGTCCTCGGGCTCGCGGTCGGCGGGAGCGTCGATGCGACGGTCGCCGGACGGTGCGCCGGGCAGGAGGTCGATCACGTCCACGTCAACGGCGTGGGCGGCGTCGGAGACCGCCTGGCCGAGCTCGTGCCATCGAATGGCGAGTGCAGCAGAGGAATTGACCAAGAAGTACTCGATCTCCGCCGCGGTCGACATGGTGTTCACCGTGATGACGGTCGCGCCGAGCGCCTGCACGCCGAGATAGGCGACGGCGAACTCGGGCACCGACGGTGCGGCGAGAAGTACCCGGTCACCCGGGCGCACTCCCGCTGTGAGGAGACCGCCCGCATACGTCAGCGTCGTCTCGTACAGATCGCGATAGGACCAGCGCGTCCCTTCCGCGCGGAGCGCGACCGCTTCCGGGGTGGTGACGGCGTGGTGGCGGACAGGGTCGAGGACTGAAGGCATAGCGGGTACTCCGATGAATTGGCGAGATCAGAATTGGTGAATCGTACTGGCGGCCATCAGGAATCGGCGGCGACGACCCGGCCGAGAGACTCGGCCACCATCACCGGCTTGTCCGATCCCTCGCACTCGAGGATCTGCGAGGTGACCACTTGAATCCCGCCGGTAACCTCGTCGGCCGAGATAACCGACACCCGCATGCGTACGCGAGAACCCACCGGCACGGGTGCCGGAAAGCGAACCTTGTTGTAGCCGTAGTTCAATGAATGCGCAAAGCCGTCGAACCGCAGCAGTTGCCCTGACAGATGCGGGCCGAGCGACAGGGACAGCAAGCCGTGGGCGATGGTCGTTCCGAGTGGACTCCCCGCGGCGCGGGCCGGATCGATGTGAATCCACTGATGGTCATCGGTGGCGTCGGCAAACGCGTTCACCCGGTTCTGACTCACCTCGTACCACGGTGTGGGTCCCAGTTCGACGCCGATCAGTGATCGCAGGTCGGCGGCGTTGGCGGGCCGGACGGGCAGTGTGAGTGCGGGCATGGACGCCTCCTGTGTGGGTGTGGGGATGCCATGAGTTGAACTTGATTCCGACTTCAACTATAGATGATGGAGAGACCCAGGTCACTGTTGAAAGGTGAAATTGCATGTCGCTCGCAGATCTGACAGGCCGGACCGCGGTGGTCACCGGCGCGTCGCGCGGGATCGGATTCGCCGCCGCCACAGCTTTGGCCGCGGCGGGTGCCAATGTTGTGGTGACGTCCCGAAAGGCCGACGCGGCTGAGGCCGCCGCGTTGGAGATCGGACCGGACGTGCTCGGCATCGGTGCGCACGCGGCCGAGGAGGACCAGGCCCGCGCGTGTATCGAGAAGACAATCGAGTGCTTTGGCTCCGTTGACATCCTGGTCAACAACGCGGGAAGCAACCCCGCGTACGGGCCGCTGATCGCACAGGACCACGCGCGGTTCGCCAAGATCATGGACGTCAATGTCTGGGGCCCACTGATGTGGACGGCCATCGCCGTCGAGAAGTGGATGGGGGAGCATGGCGGCTCGGTGATCAACACCGCCTCCATCGGCGGTCTCGGTCACGAGCCGATGATCGGGCTCTACAACACGACCAAAGCCGCTCTGATCTATGCGACCAAACAACTGGCACTGGAACTCTCACCTCGAGTCCGGGTCAACGCCGTCGCACCGGGCGTTGTGCGCACCCGCCTGGCCGAGGCGCTCTGGAAGGAGCATGAGGCCCAGGTGGCCGACGCGACTGCTCTCGGCCGCATCGGTGAACCCGACGACATCGCCTCCGCCATCACCTATCTCGCCTCCGATGCGGCGTCCTGGATGACCGGCGAAATCATGATCGTCGACGGGGGTCAGCATCTCGGGGATGCCGCGCCGTATCGATCCGACGCCCTTGCCGCACACTGACAACCGCTGCACGACATCAGGAGACCTCGTGGACCAGTCTGCCGAAGCGGTCGAGACCGAACTGCGCACCCGGGTGATGGAACTCCTCGACACGCACGACCCGGCCACCACGCCGGCAGCCGACTTCCTGGGTGCGCGATTCGACGCCGGGCTGGCCTGGGTGCACTTTCCGAAAGGGCACGGCGGTCTGGGTATTGCGCAGAGCCACCAGGCGCAGGTCGACGCCGCCGTGGATGCGGCCGGTGCACCGGGACCTGCCAAGGCGCGCAACGGGATCGGACTGGGAATGGCCGCGCCGACCATCGCCGCGCTCGGCACCGAGGAACAACGCGCCAGGTTCCTGCGTCCGCTCTACACCGGTGAACACATCTACTGTCAACTCTTCAGCGAACCCGGTGCCGGGTCCGACCTCGCCGCGGTCGCCACGCGCGCCGTCCGGGACGGAGACGAGTGGATCGTCAACGGGCAGAAGGTCTGGACTTCCGGCGCGCACAACGCCCAGCGCGCCATACTGGTGGCACGCACCGACCCGTCGGCGCCCAAACATGCCGGGCTGACCTACTTCATCGTCGACATGGCCGACCCCGGTATCGAGATCCGGCCGCTGCGTCAGATCACCGGCGAAGCCGAGTTCAACGAGGTGTTCCTCACCGACGTTCGCATCCCGGACGCCAACCGCATCAGCGACGTCGGTAACGGTTGGCGGGTGGCCACCACGACGCTCAACAACGAGCGCGTCGCCATCGGTTCGGGTGCGCCACGCGAAGGCGGCATGATCGGCAAGCTCACTGACCGCTGGCGTGTCGACCCCGATGTCCGCGATCCGTCGAAACTCGACACCCTGATGCGCCTCTGGGTCGATGCCGAGGTCACCCGACTCACCGGTGAACGACTCCGCGGTCAACTCGCAGCGGGTCAACCCGGACCCGAGGGATCGGCTATGAAGCTGGCCTTTGCCCGTCAGGCCCAACAGATCTCGGGCTTCGATCTCGAGATCTCCGGTGCCGCCGGCCTGCGCTACGACGACTGGTCACTGCGCCGACCCGAGAGCGTGGACTTCACCGGTCGTGACGCCGGTTACCGCTACTTGCGCGCCAAGGGTAATTCGATCGAGGGCGGAACCTCGGAGATCCTGCGCAACGTCGTCGCCGAGCGCGTACTGGGTCTGCCCCCCGAACACCGCGTCGACAAAGACGTCGCCTGGAAGGACCTGCCGCGATGATCGCCCAGCCTGCCGCAGCCGATCTCGACTACTCCGACACCGAAGTCGCGCTGCGAGATTCGGTGCGTCGGCTGTTCGCCGACCGTCTCCCGACCGACGTCGTGATGGGCTCCTATGACAACCCGGCGCCCGACGTCAGCGGAGTGTGGAAGACCCTCGCCGTCGACCTCGGGCTCGCCGGCCTCCTCGTTCCGGAAACCCTCGGCGGCGCAGGGGCATCCGCGCGCGAGGCGGCCGTCGTCTGCGAGGAGATCGGCCGAGCCGTCGCTCCGGTGCCCTACCTCTCGTCGGCGGTACTGGCGACACTGGCACTGCTCACTGCCGGTGACACCGACACCGTTGCGCGACTCGCGGAGGGTGCGATCACCGCGGCCCTCGTGGTGCCGTTCTCGGCGGCGTACGTCGACCCGGTGGTGAGCACGCACGACGGCACCGTGTCCGGGCGCGTCGACACCGTCACCGGTGCCGCGGAGGCCGACATCCTGGTGATCCCGGCAACCGGCGATGCCGGCACCGAACTGCATGTGGTGGAGACGAATTCGCCCGGTGTGCAGGTACGTCCGGTCCTCGCCCTCGACATGACCCGTCCGCTGGCGGATGTGGAGTTCACCGCCGCCCCCTCCCGGCGCGTCGACACACGCGATCCCGATCATGCGCTCCGCACCGCAATGCGGACGGCCTCGGCGTTGCTGGCCTCCGAACAGTTGGGGGTCGCCCAGTGGTGCTTCGACACCACGCTGGCATATGTGAAGGATCGCAGGCAGTTCGGCCGTCAGATAGGCTCCTACCAGGCGATCAAGCACCGAATGGCCGATCTGTGGCTGGAGGTCAGCTCGGCGGGTGCCGCGGCCCGCTACGCCGCCGACACCATTGCCCGCGCCGACGACGACGCCGGAATCGCCGCGCATGTCGCGGCGTCATACTGCGGCGATACCGCGGTCAGGGCCGCCGAGGAATGTGTGCAACTGCATGGCGGGATCGGCATGACGTGGGAGTACCCCGCGCACCTGTACCTCAAGCGCGCGAAGGCCGATCAGATCGCACTCGGCGACGGCTACTGGCATCGGGCCCGCCTTGCCGAACTCGTCGGCCTGCCCCCGAACTGACCCGGCACCACGAATAACAGATCCACGCACCACCTTTCGAGGAGACACCCTGATGAAGAGCTGGCGAGTACACCACCTCGGCGAACCCGCCGACGTCCTGCGTCTCGATGAGATCGATGAACCCACGCCCGGACCCGGCCAGGTGAAGGTGAAGATCCTTGCCGCACCGGCCAACTTCCCCGACGTGCTGCTGTGTCGAGGCGAGTACCAGATCAAGCCGCCGTTGCCGTTCACACCGGGTGTCGAATTGTGCGGTGAGGTCGTCGAGATCGGCGACGACGTCACCCGCGCGGTCGTCGGAGACCGCGTCGTCGGCACGCCGATCTTGCCTGGCGGCGCCTTCGCCGAATACGCGCTGATGCAGCAGAGATCGGTCTTCGCCGCGCCCGGTGCGCTCGACGACGCGGAGGCCGCAGCCCTGACCATCGGCTACCAGACCGCCTGGTTTGCCCTGCACCGCCGCACCCAGATCTCGGCCGGCGATGTCCTGCTGGTACATGCCGCGGCCGGTGGCGTGGGCAGTGCCGCCGTCCAACTCGGCAAGGCGGCCGGAGCCCGCGTCGTCGGAGTGGTGGGCGACGACCGGAAGGAGCAGTACGTCCGTGAACTGGGTGCCGACCTCGTCGTCAACCGGCGTACCGAGGACTTCGTCGCCGCGGTCAAGGAATTCACCGATGGACACGGCGCCGACATCGTCTTCGACCCCGTCGGCGGCGACGCATACGCGGGCTCGACGAAGTGCATCGCATTCGAGGGCCGGATCGTCGTGATCGGATTCGCCGGCGGCACCATTCCGCAACCGGCGCTCAATCACGCGCTGATCAAGAACTACTCGATCGTCGGGCTGCATTGGGGGCTCTATCAGACCAAGAATCCGGAGGTCATCGACGATTGCCATGCCGAGCTACTGCGACTGGCCGACAAGGGCCTGGTCACACCGCTGATCTCGGAGCGACTCGCGTTCACCGATGTGGCCGATGGTCTGAGTCGACTCGGTGCGGGCACCACCGTCGGACGCCTGGTCTTCCTGCCCTGAGCTGCTCCGGGCGCCGGCACGCGCCGCGATAGACTCACCCGGTGACCCGAACCCGACGTACTTCGACGCGCGCCGCGCGGGATTCGGACACCGAGAGCCGCGCCGACAAAAAGAGCCGGACACGGCAGGCGCTGCTCGACACCACCCTGGAGCTGGTGAGTGAACGTAGCTTCGCCACCATCAGCCTGCGTGAGGTCGCCCGAGGCGCCGGTATAGTGCCGACCGCGTTCTATCGGCACTTCGCCTCGATGGAGGATCTCGGCGTCACCCTGGTCGAGGACTCGATGCGTATCCTGCGCCGAACCCTGCGGGAGGGCAGGCGTGACCTCGCGGCGCGGCAGGCGTTGCCGACCGCACAGAATTCACTGGCCATACTGCTGCGGCACGTCCATGACAACGAGACCGCGTTCCGCTTCCTGGTCCGGGAGCAGCACGGCGGTGTCGCCGAGATCCGTCGCGCCATCGACACCGAGTTGCGGCTCTTCTCCAAGGAACTGGCCATCGATTTGTCGCGGCTACCCGATCTCGCGCAGTGGCAGCCGCAGGACCTCGAACTGGCCGCCGAACTCATCGTCACGATCATGCTCACCGCCGTCGCCGACCTGCTTGACGGTGATCGCCGCGGACGCGACGCCGAACAGGAGATCGTCACTCGCACCGAACGGCAACTGGTGATGGTCTTTCTCGGCATGGGGCGTTGGCGCCCGGAACAATGATTGTGCGTTGGCGCCCGGAACAATGATTGTGCGTTGGCGCCCGGAACAATGATTGTGCGTTGGCGCCCGGAACAATGATTGTGCGTTGGCGCCCGGAACACG